>NZ_JBSFLV010000020.1:0-98210 GCF_053599215.1 Streptomyces sp. NPDC001002
AGCGTGAGGGAAACGCCCGGTTACATTCCGAACCCGGAAGCTAAGCCTTACAGCGCCGATGGTACTGCAGGGGGGACCCTGTGGGAGAGTAGGACACCGCCGAACGATTATTCAAAGGGTTGGACCCGGAACTTTGGTTCCGGGTCCAACCCTTTTTTGTTGTGCGTAACTTGAAGTTCACGTTCCGCAACAACCATCCAAAGCATGGGTACTGCTGCAATGCTCAGGGCCGCCGGCGTCGGACTCGGTGACGAGGTCGTGGTGCCGGCCTTCGGGAACGTCGAGGTCGCCGAGGCCGTTGCGATGGCCGGAGCGCTGCCGGTGTTCGCCGACATACATCCGGTGACGTACTGCCTCGATGCGTCCGCTGTGGAGGCGGCCGTCACCTCGCGTACGGCGGCGATCGTCGTCGTACACCGCTTCGGGCGGCCGGCCGACATCGCGCGGCTGCATGGGATCGGGCAGCGGCACGGGCTGTTGGTGCTGGAGCAGGGGGAGTCCGAGGCGCCGTACGACGAGATCGCTCAGCGGCGGGAGCGGGCTTCCTATCTCGATGCGAAGCTGCGGGGGGTGCGTACCCCTGATGGTGGGGACGGGCACACCTATCAGCAGTATGTCGTGCGGGTGCCGGGGAACGGGCGGCCGGATCGGGACGCCTTCGCTCGGGCCGTGCGGGGCAGGGGAGTCGAGTGCCGGGTGCCGGTGAAGACGCCTGTGCATCGGCTGCCGGAGTTCCGGCGGTGTGTGGCTCTGCCGGAGACCGAGCGGGCCGCCGACGAGACGCTCGCGCTGCCGGTGGACGCCTCGTTGACGAAGCGGGAGATGCAGCGGATCGTGTCCGCGTGCAACGCGCTCGGGGGACTGTTGCAGCCCGCTTTCTGACCGAGTCGGGGGCAGGCGGCGGAGGTTGGGCCCACGGGTCTGTTCGGGGTATGATCTGTTTCGTCGCCGCGAGGGAAACCTCGAAAGGTGACAGGCCCTCTTAGCTCAGTCGGTAGAGCGTCTCCATGGTAAGGAGAAGGTCAACGGTTCGATTCCGTTAGAGGGCTCAAGCAGTCAGAAGGCCCCGCCCAATTGGGCGGGGCCTTCTGCGTGTTCGGGGTCAGTCCTTCTGGAGGCCCGGGACGCGCATCGCGAGGATCGCCATGTCGTCGGACGGGGCGTCGGACGCGAAGCGTTCCACCGCGCGCATGATGCGGGCGGCGACCGCGCCGGCCGTCAGGCCCGTACAGGTCGTGAGGACGTCGGTGAGACCGTCGTCGCCCAACATGCGGGTGCCTTCGCGGCGTTCGGTGACGCCGTCGGTGACGCAGAGGAGGACGTCGCCCGGGTCGAGGGTGACCGTCTGCTCGTAGAGCTCCAGATCCTCCATGACACCGAGGAGCGGCTGGGGTTCGGCGGCCGGTTCGACCGTGCCGTCCTGGCGCAGGCGGAGCGGGAGGGGGTGGCCGGCGCAGACCACCTTCAGTTCCGCGCTGCCGTCCTCCTGGGGCCGCAACTCGCCGTAGAGGAGCGTCAGGAAGCGGCTGCGGGCGCCCTCGTCGAGGATCGCGGAGTTGAGGCGCTCCAGGACAGCCGGGCCACTGAGGCCCTCCCTGGCGAGCAGCCGCAGGGCGTGGCGGGCCAGGCCCGTGACCGCGGCCGCGTTCGGGCCGGTGCCGCAGACGTCGCCGATGGCGAAGCCGTAGGCGCCGTCGCTGATCGGGAAGAGGTCGTAGAAGTCGCCGCCGACCTCGTTGCCCTCGCCGGCCGCGCGGTAGATGACCTCGACCTCTACGCCGTCGATCTCGGGGAGTTCGGGCGGCAGGAGGCTGCGCTGGAGGGACTGGCTGATGGCCGTGCGCTCGGAGTAGAGGCGGGCGTTGTCGAGGGCGAGGGCGGCCCGGCGGCTCAAGTCCTCGGCCAGTTCCAGGATTTCCTGGCGGAAGTGTTCGTCGGTGGGCTTGCCGAGGGTCAGCATGCCGATGACGCGGTTGCGGGCCACCAGGGGCAGGACGACCGTCTCGCCGCCGACCGCGGAGGCTGTCGCGAGGGTCGGGCCGATGCCCGAGGCGACCTGGCGGGTGGGGCCGCCGGTGAGGCCGAGGCTGCGCATGGAGCTGCGCAGGGCGGCCTGGTGGGCGACCTCTCCGGGCTTCGACCAGACGCGCGCACCCGGGGTCGGTACCGGGTCGGGCGGGGAGATCTTCGACAGCAACGACTTGATGCCGTCGATGAGTTCCTCGTCCTCGTGCAGGACGTACGAGAGATACGGCTCGGAGGCCTGGTCCGCGATCGTGTAGACGGCACACCAGGTGGCCAGTGTCGGGACCGTCATCTGGGCCATCAGGGCGAGGGTCTGGTCGCGGTCCAGGGTGCCGGCGAGGAGGTCGGAGGCTTCGACGAGGAAGCTCAGGGAGCCTCGGCGCAGGCGTTCCAGTTCGCCGAGGCGGGCCGACTCGACGGCCAACGCGATGCGGTCGGCGGCGAATTGGAGGCGCAGGGCCTCTTCGTTCGAGTATCTGCCGGGTGACTCGGCGGCCACGCCGAGGGAGCCGGTGAGGCGGCCCTCGACCTTCAGCGGGACCGTGACGACCGAGCGCATGCCGGTGCCGTTGAGAAGCGGGACGGCGCCGGGTACGGCGGTGAGGTCGTCGTGGACGGCGGGCATGCGGGCCGAGCCGTAGCGGCCGGGGCCGGCCTCGACGGGCACGCGCGCGAAGCGCTGGCGGGCGGAGGGCAGGCCGGTGGAGGCGCGGACCTCCAACTCCGTTTCGTCGTCGGTCGCCAGGAGCAGGAAGGCCGAGTCGGCGTCGAGCATGTCGCGGGCGCGCTCCACCGTGCGCTGGAGCAGACCGTCGAGGTCGTCCGGAGCGGGGGAGCCGATGAACACCTCGAAGGGGTCCGTGCTCTGGCCGTCGGGCGAGGTGCTCGAGTCGGACGAGGGCATCCGCAACGGGGTCTGCAGCACAGCCCGTTCGTGGTCGCGCACCAGGAGGCAGACCGTGGAGGGCTCGCCGCCCGTGTCGCGGACGCGGAGGTGGGAGGCGTAGACGGGGGTGACGCGGCCGTTGGCGCCCCTTATGCCGTAACTGCCTTCCCAGCGCGAGAGTTGGAGTGCCTCCACGATGCCGGTGCTGGTGCCCGGGGTGTGCGGCCAGGCCGCGAGGTCGGTGAGGGGCTTGCCGGTGACCTGGTCGGAGGGGTAGCCGAAGAGTTCCTCGGCGTCCTCGCTCCAGGCGGTGATGGCGCCGCCGCGGTCGATCTGGACGACGGCGACGCGGACCCGGCCGTCGGCGAGGGGGAGGAGGTCGGCGGGCAGGGACGGGCCTGCCGCGCGCGTGCCCACCGCGCGTTCCGGCAGGACCAGTTGGAACCAGACCGTCTTGTGGGTGGGCGTGTACTCGACGCCCCAGCGGTCGGCGAGGGCCGCGCACAGCTGGAGTCCGCGGCCGCCCTCGCGGTCGGGGCTGCCCATGGTGGAGGGGTGGCCCTGGAGCGGGATCTCGCGTTCGGGATAGTGGTCGGCGACTTCGATGCGTACGCCTTCGTCACTGCGTAGGCACAGGACGTCGGCGGCGGTGCCGGCGTGCACCACGGCGTTGGTCACCAGCTCGCTGGTGAGGACCACGGCGTCGTCGACGATGTCGGCGAAACCCCAGCCCTGGAGGGTGTCGCGGACGAAGGAGCGGGCGGTCGCTACCGATCGACCGACGGGCTCGAAGCTGGCGGCCGCGCGCGCGGTGATCACAGAACTCCTCAGCCGGTTGTCGACGGGCAGGGCTGCGTGGCCGACCGGCTCGTGCCGCTGATGCGGCAGGCCGCCCGTCGGCCTACGGTCCGGGGGCTGTCCCCCGGGGATCAGTCCGGTGGTCATGTGTTGCGGCCGCCCCTCCGATGCCCGCTCGTTGTCGTGCCACCGCCCAGGCCGGACGGACCGGTGCGGCTGGACAGCCGCATGCAAGGTTACTTACCTTCGCCGTCCGGGCGGATGCCGGTCTGCAGTGTTTCCGCCCAGAGGGTGTGCGGACGCTGTGCGAAGCTGCCGAACTGTTATGGCCGGGTTCAGACAGGGTGAAACACTGGGCAGGCTTCATGTGAAGGTACGGGCAGGCCGCGTGTCATATCTGTACGGCGGGCAGCAGCCCCTGGGTGTGGCCTGATTACATCGGGCAGAGATATGCAGCAGTAACTGGTACGCCGAACAGTAGTACGCGAGCACAGCAGCAACGGTCGACCCCTTCGGGAGGGACACAGTGGAGTCTGGCGCAGCGACGCGGGGCACTAAAACGCGCGCGAAAGGCGGACAGTCCCTGAAGAACCAGCGCAAACCACGCGCCGGGACGACCGAGGTGGACACAGCCGCCCTCGATCGGTTGCTGACGGCACTCGTCTCCATGCGGGACGGGAATTTCCGTAAGCGGCTCACGGTGTCCGGCGACGGCGTGATGTCGGAGATCGCCGCTGTTTTCAATGAGGTCGCCGACCGCAATCTCCATTTGACGGGTGAATTGTCGCGTGTAAGGCGCGTGGTGGGGCGTGAGGGCAAGCTCACCGAGCGGCTGGAGTCGGGTGCCTACGAGGGCTCCTGGGCGGCCGCCGTGGACGCCTCGAACGCCCTCGTGGACGATCTCGTACGACCTGTCTCCGAGGTCGGCCGGGTGCTGTCGGCGGTCGCTGAGGGCGATCTGTCGCCGCGGATGGAGCTGCGGACGCAGGCGCCGGACGGGACCGGGCATCCGCTGCGCGGGGAGTTCCTGAAGGTCGGCCGGACGGTCAACAACCTTGTCGACCAGTTGTCCACGTTCACCGACGAGGTCACGCGTGTGGCCAGCGAGGTGGGCACCGAGGGCAAGCTGGGCGGACAGGCACGCGTGCGTGGCATGTCGGGTTCGTGGAAGGACCTGACGGACTCCGTCAACACGATGGCGTACCGGCTGACGGCTCAGGTGCGGGACATCGCGCTGGTGACGACGGCGGTCGCGAAGGGCGATCTGTCGCGCAAGGTCACGGTCCATGTCGCCGGCGAGATGCTGGAGCTGAAGAACACCGTCAACACGATGGTGGACCAGCTGTCGTCGTTCTCCTCCGAGGTGACGCGAGTCGCGCGCGAGGTGGGCACCGAGGGCGAGCTCGGCGGGCAGGCGCAGGTGCCGGGTGTGGCCGGTGTGTGGAAGGACCTCACCGATTCGGTGAACCTCATGGCCGGCAACCTGACGGCCCAGGTGCGCGGGATCGCCCAGGTGACCACGGCGGTCGCCAACGGTGACCTGTCGCAGAAGGTGACCGTGTCGGCGCGCGGTGAGATCGCGCAGCTCGCGGACACCATCAACCAGATGACCGAGACGCTGCGGATCTTCGCGGACGAGGTCACGCGCGTGGCCAACGAGGTCGGTGCCGCGGGACAGCTGGGCGGCCAGGCGAACGTGCCGGGTGCGGCCGGTACGTGGAAGGACCTGACGGACTCCGTCAACACGGTCTTCCGCAACCTCACCACCCAGGTGCGGGACATCGCCGCGGTGACCACGGCCGTGGCCAGTGGTGACCTCTCCCAGAAGGTCACGGTCGACGTGGCCGGCGAGATGCTGGAGCTGAAGAACACCGTCAACGGGATGGTGGACCAGCTGTCGTCCTTCGGTTCCGAGGTCACGCGCGTGGCGCGCGAGGTCGGTGTCGAGGGTGAACTGGGCGGCCAGGCGCAGGTGCCGGGCGCGGCCGGTACGTGGAAGGACCTGACGGACTCGGTCAACACCGCGTTCCGCAACCTCACCGGGCAGGTGCGCAACATCGCCCAGGTGACGACGGCGGTGGCCAACGGCGATCTGTCGCAGAAGGTCACCGTGGACGTCTCCGGCGAGATGCTCCAGCTGAAGAACACCGTGAACACGATGGTGGACCAGCTGTCGTCCTTCGCCGACCAGGTGACGCGGATGGCCCGGGACGTGGGCACGGAGGGCCGCCTCGGCGGTCAGGCGGTCGTACCGGGGGTCGCGGGTACGTGGAAGGAACTCACCGACTCCGTCAACGGCATGGCGGGCAACCTCACCGCCCAGGTGCGCAACATCGCCCAGGTGACCACCGCGGTCGCGCAGGGTGACCTGTCGCAGAAGATCACCGTGGACGCGCGCGGGGAGATCCTGGAGCTGAAGAACACCGTCAACACGATGGTCGACCAGCTCTCCGGGTTCGCCGAGCAGGTGACCCGGGTGGCCCGTGAGGTGGGCACGGAGGGCCGCCTCGGCGGGCAGGCGCAGGTGCCGGGTGTGGCCGGTGTGTGGCGGGACCTGACCGACTCCGTGAACGGCATGGCCGGGAACCTCACGGCTCAGGTGCGCAACATCGCCCAGGTCGCCACCGCGGTCGCCCGGGGTGACCTGTCGCAGAAGATCACCGTGGACGCGCGCGGGGAGATCCAGGAGCTGAAGAACACCCTGAACACGATGGTCGACCAGCTGTCGTCGTTCGCGGAGGAGGTCACCCGGGTCGCCCGCGAGGTGGGCACGGAGGGCCAACTGGGCGGTCAGGCCGAGGTGCAGGGGGTCTCCGGCACCTGGAAGGACCTCACCCAGTCCGTGAACTTCATGGCGAACAACCTGACCATCCAGGTCCGCAACATCGCCGAGGTCACCACCGCGGTCGCCAAGGGCGACCTGTCGAAGAAGGTCACCGTCGACGCGAAGGGCGAGATCCTCGAACTCGTCACCACCGTCAACACGATGGTCGACCAGCTGTCGTCCTTCGCCGAGCAGGTGACCCGGGTGGCGCGCGAGGTGGGCACCGAGGGCATCCTGGGCGGCCAGGCGCACGTACCCGGCATCACGGGCATCTGGAAGGACCTCAGCGGCAACGTCAACCTGATGGCCAAGAACCTGACCGTGCAGGTGCGGAACATCTCGCAGGTCGCCGCGGCCGTCGCCAACGGCGACCTGACCCGGACGGTGACGATCGAGGCGCGCGGCGAGGTCGCGCAGCTCGCCGACACCATCAACACCATGGTGAAGACGCTGAGTTCGTTCGCCGAGCAGGTCACCAAGGTGGCCCGCGAGGTGGGTACGGACGGCATCCTGGGCGGGCAGGCGCGGGTGCCCGGCGTGGCCGGCACGTGGAAGGACCTCACCGAGTCGGTGAACCAGATGGCGTCCAACCTGACCGGTCAGGTGCGCAACATCGCCATGGTCACCACCGCCATCGCCAAGGGCGATCTCACCAAGAAGATCGACATCGACGCGCGCGGGGAGATCCTCGAACTCAAGACGACCATCAACACCATGGTCGACCAGCTGTCCTCCTTCGCGGAGGAGGTCACCCGAGTAGCCCGCGAGGTGGGCACCGAGGGACAGCTCGGCGGCCAGGCACGCGTGCGTGACGTCGACGGCACCTGGCGCGACCTCACCGAGTCGGTGAACGAGATGGCCGGGAACCTGACCCGGCAGGTGCGTGCCATCGCGCGCGTGGCGACCGCGGTGACCCGCGGCGACCTGAACCTGAAGATCGACGTGGACGCGTCCGGGGAGATCCAGGAACTGCAGGACTACATCAACAAGATGATCGCCAACCTGCGCGACACCACCATCGCCAACAAGGAGCAGGACTGGCTCAAGGGCAACCTCGCCCGTATCTCCGCGCTGATGCAGGGCCGCCGCGACATGCAGGACGTGGCCTCGCTGATCATGAGCGAGCTGACGCCGGTGGTCTCCGCCCAGCACGGCGCGTTCTTCGTCGCGATGCCCGTGGCGGACGCGGAGGGCGAGGAGGCGTACGAACTGCGCATGCTCGGGTCGTACGGCTACTCCATGGGCTCCATGCCGACGTCGTTCAGGCCGGGCGAGGCGCTGATCGGGACGGCCGCGCAGGAGAAGCGCACGATCCTCGTGGAGAACGCGCCCAGCGGCTATCTGAAGATCTCCTCGGGGCTCGGCGAGGCGCCGCCCGCGCAGGTGATCGTCCTTCCGGTGCTCTTCGAAGGGCAGGTGCTCGGCGTCATCGAGCTGGCCTCCTTCACGCCCTTCACGCAGATCCAGAAGGACTTCCTGAACCAGATCGCCGAGATGATCGCGACCAGCGTCAACACGATCTCCGTCAACACCAAGACGGAGCAGCTGCTGAAGCAGTCGCAGGAGCTGACCGAGCAACTCCGGGAGCGGTCGGCCGAGTTGGAGAACCGGCAGAAGGCCCTCCAGGCGTCCAACGCCGAACTGGAGGACAAGGCCGAGCTGTTGGCCCAGCAGAACCGCGACATCGAGGTGAAGAACACCGAGATCGAGGAGGCCCGGCAGGTCCTGGAGGAGCGCGCCGAGCAGCTCGCGGTCTCCATGCGCTACAAGAGCGAGTTCCTGGCCAACATGTCGCACGAGCTGCGTACGCCGCTCAACTCGCTGCTGATCCTGGCCAAGTTGCTCGCCGACAACGCGGACGCCAACCTCACCCCGAAGCAGGTCGAGTTCGCCGAGACCATCCACGGCGCGGGATCCGACCTGCTCCAGCTGATCAACGACATCCTCGACCTGTCGAAGGTCGAGGCGGGCAAGATGGACGTCTCCCCGACGCGCATCGCCCTGGTCCAGCTCGTCGACTACGTGGAGGCCACCTTCCGGCCGCTGACCGCGGAGAAGGGCCTGGACCTGTCGGTGCGGGTCTCGCCGGAGCTGCCGGCCACGCTGCACACCGACGAGCAGCGTCTGCTCCAGGTGCTGCGCAACCTGCTGTCCAACGCGGTCAAGTTCACCGACTCCGGGGCGGTGGAGCTGGTGATCAGGCCGGCCGGCGCGGACACACCCGCGTCGATCCGGGAGCAGTTGCTGGAGGCCGGTTCGCTGCGGGACGCGGACGCCGACCTGATCGCGTTCTCCGTGACCGACACCGGGATCGGCATCGCGGCCAGCAAGATGCGGGTGATCTTCGAGGCGTTCAAGCAGGCGGACGGCACGACCAGCCGCAAGTACGGCGGTACGGGCCTGGGGCTGTCGATCTCCCGGGAGATCGCCCAGCTGCTCGGCGGCGAGATCCACGCGCAGAGCGAACCGGGACGCGGCTCGACGTTCACGCTGTATTTGCCGCTGCACCCCAGCGAACTGCCGCCGCAGGGCTATCAGCAGCCGATGCCGGCCCTCGGGGCCAGCGATCTGGTGGCCGCGGCGGACCTGGCCCAGCTCACCGAGTCGGCGATCGAGACGCCGGCCGAGGTGAAGTCGTACCAGGAGACCCAGAACGGGGCCGCCGCGCTCTTCCGGCGCCGTCGACGGCCGGGGCTCGACACCGAGTACCGCAACGGCGCCCTGGAGCCGCGTACGGCTCTGGAGCCGAGCGCGGTGCTGCAGCCGCACCGCAACATCCGCTTCGCCGGGCAGAAGGTGCTCATCGTCGACGACGACATCCGCAACGTGTTCGCGTTGACCAGCGTGTTGGAGCAGCACGGTCTTTCGGTGCTGTACGCGGAGAACGGGCGCGAGGGCATCGAGGTGCTGGAGCAGCACGACGACGTGGCGGTCGTCCTGATGGACATCATGATGCCGGAGATGGACGGGTACGCGACGACGAACGCCATCCGGCGGATGCCTCAGTTCGCGGGTCTGCCGATCATCGCGCTGACCGCGAAGGCGATGAAGGGCGACCGGGAGAAGGCCATCGAGTCGGGCGCCTCGGACTACGTCACCAAGCCGGTCGATCCCGATCATCTGCTGGCTGTGATGGATCAGTGGATGCGAGGGGAGTGAGGGGAACCTTTGATGTTCACACGGAGTTGCTGACTGAGTGTGCCCGTAGCGGTGTAGAAGTACGGGAAGCGGGGAACCTTCTGGTCTCCCACTGCGTTTCTGCTACGTGCACAGTGACATCGCGGTGACAGGGTGTGGCGACAGGCGGGGTGCGGCTACGATGACCGGCACAAGGACGGGCGGCGAAAGGGAGTCGTCCCCAGGGGCGGCGCCCGGTGCACATCCGGGGCGAGGAGGGCGGGCCATGGTGCAGAAGGCCAAGATCCTCCTGGTCGATGACCGGCCGGAGAATCTGCTGGCGCTGGAGGCCATCCTCTCCGCGCTCGATCAGACACTGGTGCGGGCATCGTCCGGGGAGGAAGCACTCAAGGCACTGCTCACGGACGACTTCGCGGTCATTCTGCTGGACGTGCAGATGCCGGGCATGGACGGATTCGAGACGGCCGCGCACATCAAGCGGCGGGAGCGGACCCGGGACATCCCGATCATCTTCCTCACCGCGATCAACCACGGTCCGCACCACACCTTCCGCGGGTACGCGGCGGGCGCGGTCGACTACATCTCCAAGCCGTTCGACCCGTGGGTGCTGCGCGCGAAGGTCTCGGTCTTCGTCGAGCTGTACATGAAGAACTGCCAACTGCGGGAGCAGGCGGCGCTGCTGCGGCTCCAGTTGGAGGGCGGCGGCGGCAAGGCCGCGGTCGGTGAGGCCAAGGAACCGGCCTCTCTGCTCGCCGAGCTGTCGGCGCGGCTCGCGGCCGTCGAGGAGCAGGCCGAGGCGCTGTCCAAGCAGCTCGACGACGAGTCGGCGGACGCGGCGGCGGTGGCCACGGCGGCCCATCTCGAACGCAAACTCACCGGCCTGCGACGGGCGCTGGACGCCCTGGAGCCGGGCGCCGGGAACACGTCGACGGTGCCTTCGCAGAACTGACGCCCGCGCGCGGCACAGTTGCGGATGAGGACGCGTCAGTTCCGCGTACACCCAAGGACGACACGAACGGGTGAAGCAGTGGGCACACGTGTCCCTTGTCGTCTCCACCGGTAACCTCACACCTATGGCCTCACGTCCCTCCGCTGCCAAGAAGCAGCCCGCGAAGAAGGCGGCGGCTCCGGCGAAGAAGGCCGCTGCGAAGAAGCCCCCGGCGAAGAAGGCGCCCGCCAGGAAGGCGGCGGCCAAGAAAGCCGCGCCCCCGAAGCCGGCGCCGAGTCCGACCGGCGGCATCTACAGGCTCGTACGCGCCGTCTGGCTGGGCCTGGCGCACTCCGTGGGCGCGGTGTTCCGCGGCATAGGGAACGGCGCGAAGAACCTCGACCCGGCGCACCGCAAGGACGGGGTCGCGCTGCTGCTGCTCGGCGTCGCCCTGATCGTCGCCGCGGGCACCTGGGCCGATCTGCGCGGACCGGTCGGGGACCTCGTCGAGATCCTGGTGACCGGCGCCTTCGGCCGCCTCGACCTGCTCGTGCCGATACTGCTCGCGGTCATCGCCGTGCGGTTCATCCGGCATCCCGAGAAGCCCGAGGCCAACGGCCGCATCGTGATCGGGCTTTCCGCGCTCGTCATCGGCGTGCTCGGCCAGGTCCACATCGCGTGCGGCGCGCCCGCTCGCAGCGACGGCATGCAGGCCATAAGGGACGCCGGCGGTCTCATCGGCTGGGGCGCGGCGACCCCGCTGACGTACACCATGGGCGAGGTGCTGGCCGTACCGCTGCTCGTGCTGCTGACGGTCTTCGGGCTGCTCGTGGTGACGGCCACCCCGGTCAACGCGATCCCGCAGCGGCTGCGGCTGCTCGGCGTGAAGCTCGGTGTCGTGCACGCGCCGGAGCTCGAAGAGGACGAGTTCGCCGAGGACGAGCAGCGCTACGACGAGCAGTGGCGCGAGGCGCTGCCGGCACGCGCGCGTAAGCGCGGTTCGAGCCCTGAGGCGTACGACCCCGACAGCGCGGAGCAGGAGGCCCTCTCCAAGCGCCGTGGCCGCCCCAGGCGCTCCGCCGTGCAGCAGCCCGACATGAACCGGCCCATGGACGCCGTGGACGTCGCCGCGGCCGCCGCTGCCGCGCTCGACGGAGCCGTGCTGCACGGGATGCCGCCCTCGCCGATCGTCGCCGACCTCACCCAGGGCGTGCGCGTCGGCGACCGGGAGGAGACGACGCCCACCCCGACGCCGGTGCCGGCCGCGCGGCCCAAGCAGGAGAAGCTGAAGGTCGAGGTCGCCGACCTCACCAAGCCCGCGCCCGAGGCCCCGAGCGACCTCCCGCCACGCGCCGAACAGCTCCAGCTCTCCGGCGACATCACGTACGCGCTGCCCTCCCTCGACCTCCTCACCCGCGGCGGCCCCGGCAAGGCGCGCTCCGCCGCCAACGACGCGGTCGTCGCCTCGCTCACCAACGTCTTCGCCGAGTTCAAGGTCGACGCGGCCGTCACCGGCTTCACACGCGGGCCGACGGTCACGCGCTACGAGGTCGAGCTCGGCCCCGCCGTGAAGGTCGAGCGAATCACCGCGCTCACCAAGAACATCGCGTACGCCGTCGCCAGCCCCGACGTCCGGATCATCTCGCCGATCCCCGGCAAGTCCGCGGTCGGCATCGAGATCCCGAACACCGACCGCGAGATGGTCAACCTCGGTGACGTACTCCGGTTGGCGGCCGCCGCCGAGGACGACCACCCCATGCTGGTGGCGCTCGGCAAGGACGTCGAGGGCGGCTATGTGATGGCCAACCTGGCGAAGATGCCGCACGTCCTGGTCGCCGGAGCCACCGGTTCCGGTAAATCGTCGTGCATTAACTGCCTGATTACGTCAATCATGGTCCGCGCGACTCCCGAGGACGTGCGCATGGTCCTCGTCGACCCGAAGCGCGTCGAGCTGACCGCGTACGAGGGCATCCCGCACCTGATCACGCCGATCATCACCAACCCGAAGCGGGCCGCCGAGGCGCTCCAGTGGGTCGTACGCGAGATGGACCTGCGCTACGACGACCTCGCGGCGTTCGGCTATCGGCACATCGACGACTTCAACCAGGCCATCCGGGACGGCAAGCTCAAGACGCCCGAGGGCAGCGAGCGGGAGCTCAAGACCTATCCGTATCTCCTGGTGATCGTCGACGAACTCGCCGACCTGATGATGGTGGCCCCGCGTGACGTCGAGGACTCGATCGTGCGCATCACGCAGCTCGCGCGCGCGGCCGGCATCCACCTGGTGCTCGCCACACAGCGGCCCTCCGTCGACGTCGTCACCGGTCTGATCAAGGCGAACGTGCCCTCGCGGCTCGCCTTCGCCACCTCCTCGCTCGCCGACAGCCGCGTCATCCTGGACCAGCCCGGCGCCGAGAAGCTCATTGGCAAGGGCGACGGGCTGTATCTGCCGATGGGTCAGAACAAGCCCACGCGTATGCAGGGCGCCTTCGTGACCGAGGAGGAGGTCGCGGTCGTCGTCCAGCACTGCAAGGACCAGATGGCGCCCGTCTTCCGGGACGACGTCACCGTGGGCACCAAGCAGAAGAAGGAGATCGACGAGGAGATCGGCGACGACCTCGACCTGCTGTGCCAGGCGGCCGAGCTGGTGGTCTCCACCCAGTTCGGGTCGACCTCCATGCTCCAGCGCAAGCTGCGCGTCGGCTTCGCCAAGGCGGGGCGGCTCATGGACCTGATGGAGTCCCGGGGGATCGTCGGACCGAGCGAGGGCTCCAAGGCGCGTGACGTTCTTGTGAAGGGTGACGAGCTGGATGGTGTGCTCGCGGTGATCCGCGGGGAGGCGTAAAGGGAGTCCGGTACGGGTTCCGGACCGGGTGCGGTCACCGATGTTCGATCGTGATCCACCCGTAAGGGATCATTGAGCAACCGTTTCCCTTCGGCGTACGTCAAGTTGAGGGAAGCGACAGGAAGTACCCCCACCATCGGCGTGTCCGGCCATACCGATGGGCTACAAAGTCCCACCGCCCGGTTGCCCCACCCTTTCGTACCCCCCCTAGACTGAACCTCCAGCACAGGTGGCTTAAACGCTCGAAAGGCGCCCCCGTGTCCATCGGCAACTCTCCTGAAGACGAGCGTCCGTTCGAAGACGATCGCGAGGAAGCCCGCCCCTCCATCGGCCGCGCCCTTCAGCAGGCGCGTATCGCGGCCGGGCTCACCGTCGACGATGTCAGCAATGCCACCCGAGTCCGCATCGCCATCGTGCACGCCATCGAGGCGGACGACTTCGCTCCCTGTGGCGGAGACGTCTACGCGCGCGGGCACATCCGGACCCTGGCCAAGGCCGTCCACCTCGATCCCGCACCGCTGCTCGAACAGTTCAGCGAGGCGCACGGCGGTGGCCGTCCGGCCCCGACGCCGGCCGCCCCGCTCTTCGAGGCGGAGCGCATCCGCCCCGAGCGGCGCGGGCCCAACTGGACCGCGGCGATGGTCGCCGCGATCGTCGCCGTGATCGGCTTCGTCGGCTTCACCGCCTTCAAGGGCGGCGACGACGGTGCGAAGACGCAGGTGGCCGAGGGCTCCACGCCCACGGTCAGCAAGTCGGCCTCGCCCACCCCCAAGAAGACCCCCTCCGAGAACCCCAAGAGCGACCCCTCCGACAGTGCCATCGCGGCCGCGCCCCAGGACAAGGTGACCGTCCAGGTCAGCGCCGCCGACGGACGCAGCTGGATCTCCGCCAAGGACCACAACGGCCGGCTGCTCTTCGACGGCCTGCTGGAGCAGGGCGACTCCAAGACCTTCCAGGACAGCGACAAGATCAACCTCGTCCTCGGTGACGCGGGCGCGATCCAGCTGTTCGTCAACGGCAAGAAGATCGAGGACGACTTCCAGCCGGGCGCCGTGGAGCGCCTGACGTATACGAAGGGCGATCCGCAGGTCGGCTAGAGACGACGGTCGTACCGTCGAGCGGGACCTGATGCGTGTTCATGCGGGGCTGGCGATGATCGCCAGCCCCGTCGACGTGGGGTGTCAGTGGGACGAAGTAGTCTTGAGCCCATGCCTGAACGCCGTACCGTCGCACTCGTCACCCTTGGCTGCGCCCGTAACGAGGTGGACTCGGAGGAGCTCGCAGGCCGCTTGGAGGCGGACGGCTGGGACCTCGTGGAGGACGCCGCGGACGCGGACGTGGCCGTCGTCAACACGTGCGGCTTCGTCGACGCCGCCAAGAAGGACTCCGTCGACGCCCTCCTGGAGGCCAACGACCTCAAGGGGCACGGCAGAACCCAGGCCGTGGTGGCGGTGGGCTGCATGGCCGAGCGGTACGGCAAGGACCTCGCCGAGGCCCTCCCCGAGGCCGACGGCGTGCTCGGCTTCGACGACTACGCGGACATCTCCGACCGCCTGCAGACCATCCTGAACGGCGGCATCCACGCCTCCCACACCCCCCGCGACCGCCGCAAGCTGCTCCCGATCAGCCCGGCACAGCGTCAGGAATCGGCCGCCGGCGTCGCGCTGCCCGGACACGGCCCGGCCGCGCCGGTCGCCCCCGCCGACCTCCCGGAGGGCCTCGCCCCGGCGTCCGGCCCCCGCGCGCCCCTGCGCCGCCGCCTCGACGGCTCCCCGGTCGCCTCGGTGAAGCTCGCCTCCGGCTGCGACCGGCGCTGCTCCTTCTGCGCCATCCCGTCCTTCCGCGGCTCCTTCATCTCCCGCCGCCCCAGCGACGTCCTCAACGAGACGCGCTGGCTGGCCGAGCAGGGCGTCAAGGAGGTCATGCTGGTCTCCGAGAACAACACGTCCTACGGCAAGGACCTGGGCGACATCCGCCTCCTGGAGTCCCTCCTGCCCGAACTCGCCGACGTCGACGGCATCGAGCGCGTGCGCGTCAGCTACCTCCAGCCGGCCGAGATGCGCCCCGGCCTCATCGACGTACTGACCTCGACGCCCAAGGTCGCCCCGTACTTCGACCTCTCCTTCCAGCACTCCGCCCCCGACGTGCTGCGCGCCATGCGCCGCTTCGGCGACACCGACCGCTTCCTGGAACTGCTCGGCACGATCCGCTCCAAGGCCCCGCAGGCCGGCGTGCGCTCCAACTTCATCGTGGGCTTCCCCGGCGAGACCGAGGCCGACCTGGCCGAGCTGGAGCGGTTCCTGAACGGCGCGCGGCTGGACGCCATCGGCGTCTTCGGCTACTCCGACGAGGACGGCACGGAGGCCGCCGGCTACGAGAACAAGCTGCACGAGGACGTCGTCGCCGAGCGGCTGGCCCGTGTCTCGAGGCTCGCCGAGGAACTCGTCTCGCAGCGCGCCGAGGAGCGCCTGGGCGAGACCGTGCAGGTACTCGTGGAGTCCGTGGACGACGAGGGCGTGTACGGGCGCGGGACGCACCAGGCGCCGGAGACGGACGGCCAGGTGCTGCTCACGAGCGGCGCGGGACTGAGCGTCGGCCGTATCGTCGAGGCCAAGGTGGTCGGTACGGAAGGTGTCGACCTGGTGGCCGAGCCGCTCGCGGGCTCGCTCGACCGTAGTGAGGAGGCGGGCAGATGACCGGAGTGCCGGCATCGGCGGCGAACGGCTCCTCCGGCGCGCAGGGTGCGCCGGCGAGCGCGGCGTCCGGGGCCCTCTCCGATCCCGAGTCCGTATCGATGTCAGAGCCCGAGTCGCTGCCCGAGGCCGTGGCGTACGCCGTGTCCGACGGCAAGCCCGCGGTCACGCCCGAATCCGGTGCCGCGTCCGAGGCCGGGGTGAAGCCGGTGCGCGGCGGGAAGCTGGCCGCCGCTGCCGTCAACGAGGCCAGCGTCTGGAACATCGCCAACCTGCTGACCATGCTCCGGCTGGTCCTGGTCCCCGGCTTCGTCGCCCTGATGCTGGCAGACGGCGGGTATGACCCGGCCTGGCGCGCGTTCGCCTGGGCGGCCTTCGCGATCGCCATGATCACCGACCTGTTCGACGGTCACATCGCCCGGACGTACGACCTCGTCACCGACTTCGGGAAGATCGCCGACCCCATCGCCGACAAGGCGATCATGGGGGCGGCGCTGATCTGTCTCTCCTCGCTGGGTGATCTGCCCTGGTGGGTCACGATCGTCATCCTCGGCCGGGAACTGGGGATCACCCTGCTGCGTTTCCTGGTCATCCGCTACGGCGTCATCCCCGCGAGCCGGGGCGGCAAGCTCAAGACCCTCACGCAGGGCGTGGCCGTCGGGATGTACGTCCTCGCACTGACGGGCTGGCTGGCCACCCTGCGGTTCTGGGTGATGGCCGCGGCGGTCGTCCTGACCGTGGCGACCGGGCTCGACTATGTGAGACAGGCCATTGTGCTGCGCCGGCAAGGAATCGCCGAGCGCAAGGCCGCGTTGGAGGAGGCGGAAGCGTGAGTTCTCCGGCCGCCGACGTGGTGCGACTACTGACAGTGAAGGGCTGGACCCTCGCGGTCGCCGAGTCGCTGACCGGCGGGCTGGTTGCGGCGGACATCACATCGGTGCCCGGGGCCTCCAAGGCCTTCCGCGGCTCGGTCACGGCGTACGCCACTGAGTTGAAGCACGAACTCCTGGGTGTCGACGCCACCCTGCTGGCACAGCGCGGGGCGGTGGATCCGCAGGTCGCGGCCCAGATGGCGGCCGGAGTCCGCAAGGCGCTCGGCGCCGACTGGGGCATCGCGACCACCGGTGTGGCGGGGCCTCAGCCGCAGGACGGCAAGCCCGTCGGGACGGTTTTCGTGGCCGTGGACGGCCCCTTCGCGGGCGATTCCGGTTCCGCCGGTGGCGGAAAAGTAGAGGCCCTGCGGTTGAACGGCGACCGTGAGGAAATTCGTAGAGAGAGTGTACGGAGCGTACTCGCACTGCTTCTGGCGGAGCTCGTGAGCGAACACACCGGGAATGAGCGGGCACAGGATACGGAACAGAACGGGGGGTTTTGATGTTTACAGCCCTGAGTGAACACGACATCGCTCCCCGCACGGCCGCGGCGCAAGGCGGTACGGTGGGGCGTGAAGGATGCGGCTACGCGGTCCGAGGAGGGAGCCACCGATGATTCTGCTCCGTCGCCTGCTGGGTGACGTGCTGCGTCGGCAGCGCCAGCGCCAGGGCCGTACTCTGCGCGAAGTCTCCTCGTCCGCCCGAGTCTCACTCGGCTATCTCTCCGAGGTGGAGCGGGGGCAGAAGGAGGCATCTTCCGAGCTGCTCTCCGCCATCTGCGACGCGTTGGACGTACGGATGTCCGAACTCATGCGGGAAGTGAGCGACGAGCTCGCTCTCGCCGAACTGGCCCGGTCCGCCGCGGCCCCCGAACCCGTACCCACGCCGGTTCGCCCGAGGCTGGGTTCCGTGTCGGTGGCCGGTGTGCCACCGGAGCGGGTGACCATCAAGGCGCCCGCCGAGGCGGTCGACGTCGTCGCCGCGTGACGCTCACGCTGGTGTGCGGCTGATCAGGCGCTGACCGGCGTCGAAGATGTGTACGAGCCCCGGCCGGGGTCTCTCCCGAGAAGATCGGAGAGGCGCCGCCGGGGTTTTCGCGTTCGGTGACCTGCGCGGCTGCGGTGGTCCGTTTGCCGGGGTGGCCCGGTGCGGTCATGGTTGAGGCGTGTGATGCGTCCGTGTGCCGTCGATGCGCCCTTCTGGCGGGTGACGGAGCCGGTTTAGCGTCGGGCTGGAGGTGGCGGCCATGGCGGGGCGGATAGTGCGCTGGGGGGCTGCGCTGGGACTCGGGGCGCTGTGGTGGTGGGCCGTGCTGCGGCTCGCGCTGGCGCCCGGTGCCGGGGTGCTGGAAGGGGCGGTCGCCGCCGGTGGGTGGGGGCTGAGCCTGCTGCCGGTGCACTGCGTGCCGAAGGCGCGGGCCGCGGGGGCGCTCGGGGCGGGCCGGTGGCGGGCTGCCTGGCGAGGCGCTCAGGTCACCACGGCATCGCCACTCCGCCGTTCGGACGCAGGATCTGGCCCGTGGTGAAGGCCGACGCGTCGCAGGCCAGGTAGAGCACGGTGTGCGCGACGTCCTCCGCCTCGCCGACCCGGCCGAGCGGTGCCATCCGGGCCATCACGGCCTCGGTCTGTGCCTGTTCCTCGGCCTCGTGGCGTGCGGTCATCGGGGTGCGGATGAATCCCGGCGCGACCGAGTTGACGCGGATGCCGTGCCGGCCGACCTCGTTGGCGAGGGTCTTCGTCAGCTGGACCACGGCCGCTTTCGCCGCGCCGTAGCAGAGCAGGCCGGGGCGGCCGGTGTCGACGGCGCCCGAGGCCATGGTGACGATGCTGCCGCCGTTCTTCCCGTCGAGCATCCGGCGGGCCGCCTCCTGGCAGGCGTAGAGCACGCCCTTGAAGTTGACGGCAAGGACGCGGTCGAGGTCCTCGTCCAGGGTCTCCAGGACCGTGCTGCTGTGCATGATCCCGGCGATCGCGGCCATCACGTCCAGCCGCTCGCAGGACGCGACGGCCTGCCGCAGTTGCGCCCGGTCGGTGACGTCGAGGGGGTGGGTGCGGGCGGTGCCGCCTGCGTCCTTGATCAGGGTCGCCGTCTCGTGCAGACCGTGTTCGTCACGGTCGGCGCAGTGGACGACGGCGCCCGCCTCGGCGAGCAGTACGGCCGAGGCGCGGCCGATACCGCCGGCGGCCCCGGTGACGAATGCGGTGCGTCCGGTGAGGTCGTACGCCTTGAGGGGCATGAAGGGACGGTACGAGGGTTTCTGACGGGTCGTCAATTGGCTGTGCGGCGTGGAGTTCCGCGGGCCGGGGCGGTGGTCGGGGCCGGGCCGGTCTGGCACCTGGGGCACCAGTAGGTGGGGCGTTCGCGGGAGCCGTCGCCCTGGTCGGCCACGCGGACCGAGGTGCCGCAGCGCAGGCAGGGGCGGGGTGCGCGGCCGTAGACGAACAGGTCCTGGCCGCGGCGGCCCGTCGTACTGCGGACCGGGCGGTCGCGGTTGGCCTCCAGGAGCTTCTTGGCGAGGGCCGGGAGCTTCGCAGCGCGGTCGGCGGGCAGCGCGCCGAAGGGGAGCCAGGGAGTCGCGCCGAGCAGGAAACAGAGCTCGCTCTTGTAGATGTTGCCGATGCCGGCGAGGTTGCGCTGGTCGAGGAGGGCCTCGCCGAGGGGGCGGGCGGGGTCCGCGAGGAGGTTGGCGAGGGCCAGGTCGGGGTCCCAGTCGGGGCCGAGGAGGTCGGGGCCCAGGTGGCCGACGGCGCGCTGCTCGTCGGCGGTGCGCAGGAGCTCCAGGACGGGGAGGCGGTAGCCGACGGCCGTGGTCTCGGCGGTGCCGAGGATCACGCGGATCTGGTGAGCGGGGCCGCCGCTCCAGCGCCGGCCGTTCTCGTAGACCTTCCAGGAACCGTCCATCCTCAGGTGCGTGTGGAGGGTCAGGCCGCCTTCGACACGGGTGAGGAGGTGCTTGCCGCGCGGGGTGACGTCCAGGACGGTACGGCCCGTGAGATCGGCCGTGGCGTACTTGGGGACGCGGAGGTCGCTACGGGTCAGCACCTGGCCCGCGAGGGCGCTGTGCAGCCGCCTCGCGGTCTGCCAGACCGTGTCTCCTTCGGGCATGGGTCAAGGGTGGCACGGGTGGGTGGTGAGGGGGCGGGCGGTGAAAGACAGGGGCCGAGGGTGCGGGTCGGAGTGGGGCTGGGTGATCACTTGCGTAGGCACAGGGGCGCTCACGCGCGTAGGCGCAGGCCGCGGGGCGTGGCGATGAAGCCTGCTCCTTCCAGGAGGGTGCCGATGGGGGAGGTGAGGGCGGAGGCGCCGTTGACGCGTTCCACGGTGACCGTGCCCAGGGAGCCCGCGCGGGCGGCCGCCGCCAGGGCTGTCGCGGCCTCTTGGAGGCGTGGGTCCTCGGTGGCCGTGCTGTCTGGCTCGGTGGGCCAGGCCAGCAGGGTCTTGCCGCCGCGCTCCATGTAGAGCGTCAGCTCGCCGTCGACCAGGACGACCAGGGAACCCGCCTTGCGGCCGGCCATGTGGCTCGCACCGGTCGGGGGCTCGGGCCAGGGGAGGGCCGCGCCGTACGCGTTCGCGGGGTCGGCGGCGGCCAGGACCACGGCCCGGGAGTCGGGGGCCGGGCGGGGGCGGTGGCCGGGGAAGGTGGATGCGCCGGCGCCTGGGCCGTAGGAGCCGTGGGAGTCGTACGGGGAGTTGGAGCCGCCTCGTGGGCCGCCTGCGCCAGGGGAGGCCAGGTCGCGGGGGGAGATGTACTCGTCGCGGGACCTGGGGGTGGCGGTGGGCGTGGGCGGGAAGGAGAAGTCGCCGTCGAAGCCGTCCCCGCTGCCGTCCTTGGAGCCGCTGAAACCGTCGCTGAAGCCGTCGTCGAGGTCGGAGAGGTCGAAGGCGGCGTCCTTCGCGTCGAAGGGCTGGGCGAAGTCGTCCGGCTGCGGTGATTGTGGTGACGGCAGCGACGGTGGCCAGTCCGGGGACGGGAAGTCGTCCGCGAGGGGACGCGGCGGCACGGGCTCGCCCCGGTCGCGGGCGTTCGACACCGCGCGGAGGCGGTCCACCGCGCCGTCCATCGCGAACTGGGCCGCGCCCAGCCCCTCCACCACATAGCCGCGCCGGGCCTGACCGCTCTCCTCGAAGACGGACAGGATGCGGTACGTCGCCGAGAAGCCGCCTTCGACGCCCTCCGCGGCGACGGCGCCCCGGGTGACCACACCGTGCCGGTCGAGGAGGGTGCGGGCGAGGGCGTGCGCGCGGACTGTCGGGTCGGCTTCGCGCGCGGGGAGCAGGGACCAGCGGCCGGCGACCGTGGGCGGGCCGGTGCGGGAGGCCGGGCGGGCGGCGGCGGTGAGCGAGCCGTAACGGCCGCGCGGGACCGTGCGCTTGGCGCGGTGGGCCGTGGAGCCGGCGGTGCGGCCCGAGCCCAGCAGGGAGCGCATGGGGGCCAGCGTGTCGTTCGTGAGCCGTCCGGACCAGGCCAAGTCCCAGACGGTGTCGGCGAGTTGGGGATCGGTGGCGTCGGGGTGGGTCGTCGCGCGGACCTGGTCGGCGATCTGGCGGAAGAACAGGCCGTAGCCCCCGGAGAGGATGTCCAGGACGGACTGGTGCAGTGCCGTCAGCTCCAGAGGGTGGGGCGGCGGGAGGAGCAGCGGGGCCGCGTCCGCCACGTACAGGGAGATCCAGCCGTCCTTGCCGGGGAGGGCGCCGGCGCCGGCCCAGACGACCTCGCCCGCGGCGGTCAGCTCGTCCAGCATCGCGGGCGTGTAGTTCCCGACGCGAGACGGGAGGACCAGTTTCTCCAGGGCGGAGGCGGGCACGGAAGCGCCCTGCAACTGCTCGATCGCGCGCACCAGTCCGTCGATGCCGCGCAGTCCGTGTCCCTTGCCGATGTGCTGCCACTGCGGGAGGAACTGGGCGAGCGCGGCCGGGGCCACCGGCTCCAGTTCGTGCCGCAGCGCGGCCAGGGAGCGGCGGCGCAGGCGGCGCAGCACGGTCGCGTCGCACCACTCCTGGCCGATGCCGGCCGGATGGAACTCGCCCTGGACGACCCGGCCGCCCGCGGCCAGCCGCTGGAGGGCGCCGTCGGTGACCGCCACGCCCAGGCCGAAGCGGGCCGCCGCGGTGGCGGACGTGAACGGGCCGTGGGTGCGCGCGTGCCGGGCGAGGAGGTCGCCGAGGGGGTCCTTGACGGGTTCCATGAAGGCTTCCGGGACGCCGACCGGCAGCGCCGTGCCGAGGGCGTCGCGCAGGCGGCCCGCGTCCTCGATCGCCGCCCAGTGGTCGGTGCCGGCGATCCGGACCTTGATCACTCGGCGGGCGCCGGCCAACTCCTGGGCCCACTGCGGCTCGGCGCCCCGCTCGGCCAACTCGGCGTCGGTGAGCGGGCCGAGCATCCGGAGCAGGTCCGCGACGCCCTCGGCGTCCTTGATGCGGCGGTCCTCGGTGAGCCACTGGAGTTCGCGCTCCAGCTCGGTCAGCACCTCGGCGTCCAGCAGCTCGCGCAGCTCCGCCTGGCCCAGCAGCTCGGCCAGCAGCCTGGAGTCCAGCGACAGGGCGGCGGCGCGGCGCTCGGCGAGCGGCGAGTCCCCCTCGTACAGGAACTGGGCGACGTATCCGAAGAGGAGGGAGCGGGCGAACGGGGACGGTTCGGGGGTGGTGACCTCGACCAGGCGGACCTTGCGGGACTCCAGGTCGCCCATCAGCTCGACCAGGCCGGGGACGTCGAAGACGTCCTGGAGGCACTCGCGGACCGCCTCCAGGACGATCGGGAACGAGCCGAACTCGCTTGCCACCTGGAGCAGTTGGGAGGCCCGCTGGCGCTGCTGCCACAGCGGGGTGCGCTTGCCGGGGCTGCGGCGCGGGAGCAGCAACGCGCGCGCGGCGCACTCACGGAAGCGGGCCGCGAACAGGGCCGAGCCGCCGACCTGGTCGGTGACGATCTGGTCGACCTCGCCCTTGTCGAAGACGACGTCCGCCGCGCCTACGGGGGCCTGCTCGGCGTCGTACTCCGTGCCCGCCTTCATGGGCTCCTGGTCGAGGAGGTCCAGGCTCATCAGGTCGGCGTCCGGCAGGCGCAGGACGATGCCGTCGTCGGCGTGCATGACCTGGGCGTCCATCCCGTAGCGCTCGGAGAGCTTGGCGCCGAGGGCGAGGGCCCAGGGGGCGTGGACCTGGGCGCCGAAGGGGGAGTGCACGACCACACGCCAGTCGCCCAGCTCGTCGCGGAAGCGCTCGACCACGATCGTGCGGTCGTCCGGGATGTGACCGCAGGCCTCGCGCTGCTCGTCGAGGTACGAGATGACGTTGTCCGACGCCCAGGTGTCCAGGCCTGCGGCCAGGAGGCGCAGGCGGGCGTCGTCCTTGGGCAGGGAGCCGACCTCGCGCAGGAACTGCCCTACCGCGCGGCCCAGTTCGAGCGGGCGGCCGAGCTGGTCGCCCTTCCAGAAGGGGAGCCGGCCGGGTACGCCGGGTGCGGGGGAGACCAGGACGCGGTCGCGGGTGATGTCCTCGATGCGCCAGGAGCTGGTGCCGAGAGTGAAGACGTCGCCCACGCGCGACTCGTAGACCATCTCCTCGTCGAGCTCGCCGACCCGGCCGCCGCCCTTCTTGGGGTCCGAGCCGGCCAGGAAGACGCCGAACAGGCCGCGGTCCGGGATCGTGCCCCCGGAGGTCACCGCGAGGCGCTGGGCGCCGGGGCGGCCGGTGACCGTGCCGGCGACGCGGTCCCACACCACGCGCGGGCGCAGTTCGGCGAACGCGTCGGACGGATAGCGGCCCGCGAGCATGTCCAGTACGGCGGTGAAGGCGGACTCGGGGAGCGAGGCGAAGGGCGCGGCGCGGCGGACCGTGGCGAGCAGGTCGTCGACCTGCCAGGTGTCCAGGGCGGTCATCGCGACGAGCTGCTGGGCCAGGACGTCCAGGGGGTTGGCGGGGACCCTGAGGGACTCGATGGAGCCGGTGCGCATGCGCTCGGTGACGACGGCGGCCTGGACGAGGTCGCCGCGGTACTTGGGGAAGACCACGCCGGTGGAGACCGCGCCGACCTGGTGGCCCGCGCGGCCCACGCGCTGGAGGCCGGAGGCGACCGAGGGCGGCGACTCGACCTGGATCACCAGGTCGACCGCGCCCATGTCGATGCCGAGTTCGAGGCTGGAGGTGGCGACCACGGCCGGGAGGCGGCCTGCCTTGAGGTCCTCTTCGACGAGGGCTCGCTGTTCCTTGGAGACCGAGCCGTGGTGGGCGCGGGCGATGACCGGCGGGGCGCCCTGGGCCGCGCCCGAGCCGCCCATCAGCTCGGCGGGGGAGTGGTGCTCGTCCAGGGGCTCGCCGGTGGCTCGCTCGTACGCGATCTCGTTGAGGCGGTTACACAGGCGCTCGGCCAGGCGGCGGGAGTTCGCGAAGACGATCGTCGAGCGGTGGGCCTGGACCAGGTCGGTGATGCGCTCCTCGACGTGCGGCCAGATCGAGGGGCGTTCCGCCGCCCCGGAGTTGTCGGAGGCGTCGGCCACGGGCGAGCCGCCCAGTTCGCCCAGGTCCTCGACCGGGACGACCACCGAGAGGTCGAACTCCTTGCCCGACTTCGGCTGGACGATCTCCACCTTGCGGCGGGGAGAGAGATAGCGGGCGACCTCGTCCACCGGGCGGACCGTCGCCGAGAGGCCGATGCGGCGGGCCGGCTTCGGGAGGATCTCGTCCAGGCGCTCCAGGGTGAGGGCCAGGTGGGCGCCGCGCTTGGTGCCGGCCACCGCGTGGACCTCGTCCAGGATCACCGTCTCGATGCCGGTCAGCGCGTCGCGGGTGGCCGACGTCAGCATCAGGAACAGGGATTCCGGGGTGGTGATCAGGATGTCCGGGGGGCGGGTGGCCAGGGATCGGCGCTCGGCGGGCGGGGTGTCGCCGGAGCGGATGCCGACCTTGACCTCCGGCTCGGGCAGACCCAGGCGCACGGACTCCTGGCGGATGCCGGTCAGGGGGCTGCGGAGGTTGCGCTCCACGTCCACCGCTAGGGCCTTGAGGGGGGAGACGTACAGGACGCGGCAGCGTTTCCTGGGGTCGGCGGGTGGGGGAGTGGCGGTCAGCTGGTCAAGCGCCGCCAGGAAGGCGGCCAGGGTCTTGCCGGAGCCGGTGGGGGCCACGACCAGCACGTCCGAGCCTTCTTGGATGGCCTGCCACGCGCCGGCCTGGGCCGCGGTGGGCGCGTTGAAGGCCCCCGTGAACCAGCCGCGGGTCGCGGGGGAGAAGCCGTCCAGGGCTCGGTGTGCGGAACTGACCATGTGTCCATCCTGCACCCAGGCACTGACAATGCCTCTGAACAGGGCAAACGCTTCGGTGGGGGTCGGGTGGGGCGGTGGGCGGAGAATGGGGTCATGGCTGGATCGGGTGAGGTGGCGCGGCACTGGCGCTACGCCGAGTTGCCGGGGGTCGATCTGCTGCGGGCCCGGTACGTCCGAAAGACGTTCGTGCGGCACACGCACGAGCACTTCGTGATCGCCGCCATCGCGGACGGGGTGGACGTCTTCCACCACGGCGGGGGCGATGTGGCCGCGGGCCCGGGGGAGGTCGCGTTGGTCAATCCCGACACCGCGCACACCGGGCGGGCCGGCGGGCCCGAGGGGTGGCGGTACGGGGCCGTCTATCCGTCGCCCGAGGTGGTGGCCGAGATCGCGGCCGAGACGACGGTCATCCGCGGTACGCCAGGGTTCGTCCGGCCCGTGGTCGATGATCCGTACGCCGTGGGGCTGGTCCATCAGGTGCTGCGGGCCGCCGATGAGGGCAATGCGCTCGCCGCCGACACGCTTCTGCGGGTTGCCGTGACTCGGTTGCTGCGGTTGAACGGTGGGGCCCTGCCGCAGCGGGAGGTGCGGTCGGCAGGGGCTCGGGTTGCCGTACGCGCGCGTGCCGTTCTGGAGGAGCGGATGGTGGAGCCGCCCACCTTGGAGGGGCTCGCGGGGGAGCTGGGCGTCGGGCCGTTCTCCCTGCTGCGGGCGTTCCGGGATGTGTACGGGATGCCGCCGCATGCCTGGCTGACGGATGCCCGGGTGCGCCGGGCGCGGCGGCTGTTGGACGCGGGGACGGTGCCCTCGGAGGCGGCCGTCGCCGTGGGGTTCACGGACCAGCCGCACTTGAACCGGCATTTCGCGCGGATCGTCGGGGTGCCGCCCGGTGCCTATCAGCGGGAGCGCAAGAACGTACAAGACGCGGGTGGGCCGCTGCTCCTACCGTCTGGGGCGTGCCAGAACAGACAGCTCCCGTAGACATACGTTCGGAAGAAGCAGGAGGGAAACCGGATGCGGCCGTCATTCGGGACGCCCTCGGGGTCGGCGTCGCCGTCGGGCTCTCCGGGTTCGCTTTTGGGGTGACCTCGGCCGGCAGTGGGCTCAGCGTGTTGCAGAGCTGTGCGCTGAGCCTGTTGGTCTTCACCGGTGCGTCCCAGTTCGCGCTCGTGGGGGCGCTCGCGGCCGGGGGGAATCCGTTCACCGCCGCTGCGGGTGCCTTCTTCCTGGGGGTGCGCAACGCCTTCTACGGGCTGCGGCTGTCGCAGTTGCTGGCTCTTCCGCGCGTGCTGCGGCCGTTCGCCGCTCAGTGGGTCATCGACGAGACGACCGCCGTCGCGCTGGCGCAGCCCACGCGGCGTGCCGTGCGGATCGGCTTCGGTGTCACCGGGCTCACCCTGTATGTGCTGTGGAACCTGACCACCCTGGTGGGCGCGCTGGGCGCGGAGGCCATCGGGGACACCGACGCCTGGGGGCTCGATGCCGCCGGGCCCGCCGTCTTTCTGGCGCTGCTCGCGCCGATGCTCACCTCTGCCACCGAGCGTGCCGTGGCCGGGCTCGCCGTGCTGTTGGGGCTCGGGCTGCTGCCTGTGCTGCCGGCCGGGGTGCCTGTCCTGGTGGCCGCGCTCGCCGCGCCGGTCGCCCTCTTTGTGAAGGGGTCCTTGGCGGGGCGCCGCGGTGGTCGCGGGCGTAGTGAAGACGCGAACGACCTGTCAGGGGGAGACCGTTGAACACCTGGATCGCGATCGGCGCGACCGCGCTCGGTTGCTACGCAGTCAAGCTGGCCGGGCTGCTCGTGCCCGGGAGCGCTCTGGAGAGGCCGCTCGTCAGGCGGCTGGCGGCGCTGTTGCCGGTGGCTCTGCTCGCCGCACTCACGGCCCAGCAGACCTTCGCCGACGGGCACGCCCTGGTGCTCGACGCGCGGGCCGCGGGGTTGGCCGCGGCCGGCCTGGCGCTGGTGCTGCGTGCTCCGTTCCTGGTCGTCGTGGCGGCCGCTGTCGTGGTGACGGCGGGGGTGCGGGCAGTGGGCGGGTGAGCGGGCCGGGGTCAGCCGATGGGGCGGCCGTGCGCCCTCAGGGTGCGCAGTGCCTCGATCGTCACCATGGGGCGCGCTTCCAGGGCGACCACCGGGGTCCACTGGCGCCAGCGGACGGGCCAGCCGCCGTCCTCCTGCTGCGCGGCGGCGAGGAAGTCCAGGGAGCGGGTCATCTCCTCGTCCGTGAACCACGCGCGCGCCAGGGAGCTCGGGGTCTTCGCGTAGTCGTGCGGGAAGTGGTGCTCGCCGGGGGCGTAGCCGGGCGCGACCGGGTACTCGTCGAGGTGGTCCGGATCCAGGGCCGCGAGCCGGTGTTCGCGCACCAGGCGGCCGAGGCGGTCGGCGGCGGCCTCCGCGCGCGGGCGGTCGGGAGCGGAGTCCAGGAAGGCCACGGCGGCCTCGACTTCGTAGGGATGGGACTTCTCCAGGGACTCGACCGCCTGCCAGCAGAAGTCCGTGGCCCGGAACAGCCAGGCGTGCCACACCTCGTTGCGGTGCAGCAGGCCCACCACCGGTCCCGTGGCGAGGAGTTCGCTCGGCGGATCGTCCACGATCGGGACGAAGGGGGCCGCCGGATAGCCGCGCTGGCTGGGATGGACCGCCGGCAGCGCGCCGTCGGACGTGGAGACCGAGGTCAGATACCGGCACACGCGTTCCACCCGCTGGCCGCCGCAGCGCCCGATCCAGTCCAGGACGCGCAACGCGTGAGCGGTGTGCAGCGGCTGGCTGACCGGACCGCGCAGATCGGGCTCCAGCGCGTGACCGTACCCGCCGTCCTCGTTGCGGTAGGCGTCCAGCGCGGTCTCCACGGGATCAGCGCCGCCGTTGAGGAAGTCGTGCGCGAAGAGGTGCTGTTCCAGCACGCGCGCGGTGAGCCACACGAAGTGCTCCGCGCGGAAGAGCGGGGAGCGCGCCGGTGGCGTGGCAGGGAGTGGGGAAGCTCCTGTTTCGGACATGCGACAGACCGTAGGACGGAAAGCGGTCTCGGCAAGGGGTCCCGGCTCAGGCCCACTCTCAGGGGCGGGATACTGGAGTCATGCGGTTGACGGTCTTCTGGGAACGGATGACGGATCACTTCGGTCCGGGATACGCCGACACCTTCGCGCGCGACCACGTGATGACGGAGCTCGGCGGACGCACGGTGCACGAGGCGCTGGACTCGGGCTGGGCGGCCAAGGACGTGTGGCGCGTGGTCTGCACGGTCATGGACGTTCCGGGAGAAAAGCGCTGACCTGTCACGAAGATCGCAGGACGGCAGCAGATTGTCAGTCCCGTGGGCGAGACTGGCACCGTGGCACCCACTGACGAGACCGGGCAGGTCGCCCAGCACGCATCACCGTTCGGCACGACGCCGCCCGAGCGGCCCCCGGCCGACGGTCCGGGCACGCGCATGCCGCGCTGGCTGCCGCGTGCCGTGGTGCTCGTGCTCGCCCTCTACGCCACCTTCCAGCTGGGCACGTGGGCCTTCCATCAGCTCACCGGTCTGCTGATCAACATCCTCATCGCGTTCTTCCTGGCCCTCGCCATCGAGCCCGCGGTGAGCTGGATGGCCTCGCGCGGCATGCGGCGCGGGCTGGCCACCGCTCTCGTCTTCCTCGGCGTGATGATCGCGGCGGCGGGCTTCGTCACCCTTCTCGGCTCGATGCTCGCGGGCCAGATCATCAAGATCGTCGAGGACTTCCCGGACTACCTCGACTCCGTCATCAACTGGGTCAACACCCACTTCAACACCGACCTGAAGCGGGTCGACGTCCAGGAAGGCCTGCTCCGCTCCGACTGGCTGCGCAACTACGTGCAGAACAGCGCCACCGGCGTGCTCGACGTCTCCGCCCAAGTCCTCGGCGGGCTCTTCCAGTTGCTGACGATCACGCTGTTCTCGTTCTACTTCGCCGCGGACGGCCCGCGACTGCGCCGCGCGATCTGCTCCGTACTGCCGCCCGCGCGCCAGGCGGAGGTGCTGCGCGCCTGGGAGATCGCCGTCGACAAGACCGGCGGCTACATCTACTCGCGCGGTCTGATGGCGCTCATCTCCGGCATCGCGCACTACATCCTGCTGGAGGCCCTGGGCGTGCCCTACGCGCCCGTGCTCGCCGTCTGGGTGGGTCTGGTGTCGCAGTTCATCCCCACCATCGGTACGTATCTGGCGGGCGCGCTGCCGATGCTGATCGCCTTCACCGTCGATCCCTGGTACGCGCTGTGGGTGCTCGTCTTCGTCGTGATCTACCAGCAGTTCGAGAACTATGTGCTGCAGCCGAAGCTGACGTCCAAGACGGTCGACATCCACCCCGCCGTCGCCTTCGGCTCGGTCATCGCCGGCACCGCGCTCCTCGGTGCGGTCGGCGCGCTGATCGCCATCCCCGCGGTCGCCACGCTGCAGGCGTTCCTCGGGGCGTACGTGAAGCGGTACGCCGTCACGGACGACCCCCGTGTCCAGGGGCACCGGCGAGGGGGCTCGCGCAGATCGGGGCCGGGGTTGTTCACGCGCGCGCGGCTGCTGTGGGAACGGCGGCCGGGGGAGCGGGAGGAGAGCGGGGAGGGCTCTCCTGGAGAGGGCTCTTCCAGAGAGGGCGACGGAGGGGGTTCGTCATGAGGGACCCGCGGGTTCCGAGGCCCTGAGGGGTGGGCCGATCAGTGTGCGAGGACGTCAGTACGTGAGCACGGCCCACACCCCGGCGCCGGCGACCGCCACCACGTAGCAGCCGGTCGCCGTGGCCACGATCCGGCGGCGGGTCGTCCCGCTCCAGGACGTGTACGACAGCAGCCAGGCCAGTGCGGGCAGGACCAGGACGGCGTGCAGGCTGACTCCGTGCAGGGGCTTGAGCGGGGCCGTCGAGTGATAGGCGGTCTCCTGGTGACCGGTACGGGTGAGCACGACACCGCGCGCGATCATCGCGGCGCCCGAGGCGAGCCCGACGAGCAGGATCGCGAAGCCGGAGCGCACGGCGAGCGCCATCCCGGCGGGGCCGGTGGGGCGGTGCCGGAACGAGGCGATCGCGAACACGGTGAGCAGTACGACGAGGACACCGCCGCCCACCGCGAGGGTCATCGACACCGCGGTGTCGAAGGGCGTCTCCATGTCGAGGTGCGACGGCACCCGGCGCCACGCCTGCAGGGTGATGCCCCCGACCTCCACGACACAGTCGGCGGCGAACACGGTGAGCAGCAGGGCGCGGAGTCGTGGCTGGACGCTCAGATACGACGTGACCCAGGTGACCGCGATCAGGGTCGCCCCGAAGGACAGCCCGAACGTCACCGGTTTGCGCCAGGAGACGGGTCCGTCCCAGGGACCTCCGTCGACGGCGAACACCACCAGGTGCACGAGCCCGGAGAGGACGAGGAGAAGACCGGTCGCGTGGCAGAGGCGCTCGGCGGGTTGCGTTCCGGGCAGTAGCTTCCTCGCGGCCGACAGTCGGGCCCCGGCGGTCGGCGGCTGCGCCGGGGCGGCGGACGACGGCGTCATCGTGTCTGCGCCTGCGCCTGTGTCCGCGCCCGCAGGGGAACGTGTCGTGCCGTCCGCTCGGGTGATGTTCTCCGGCTCCATGCCCTCAGCCTCCCGGGACGGCTCCGCCCGGTCGTCGTCCCGTCGAAGACACCCGTCGTACGCCGACGGAAGTAGCCGCAGGCCTTGCGGGAGCGGCCGCGTGCCTCACGGACGTGGCCGCTCCTTCGGGGGGAAGTGGCCGGTGTTCGTCGGGCCGGTGGGCCGGGAAACAGGTCACTGGAGTGCCGCGTGGTGCGCTTGACACGAAAATCGAACATCCATTCTTATGGGGGTTCCGGCGAGGTTCTCGACAGGGATCCCGACGGGGGTTTCGACACGCTTTCGATGCAGAAGTCCCCGAGTTATCCACAGGCTGGACGGGCGTCGGGACGCATTGTCAGTGGCAGGCGTTAGCGTCTTTGACGTGAAGCGATCGACTCAAGCAAATCGGGTGGAACCCATGGCAGGAACCGACCGCGAGAAGGCACTCGACGCCGCTCTCGCACAGATTGAACGGCAGTTCGGCAAGGGCGCGGTGATGCGCCTCGGTGAGCGGCCGAACGAGCCCATCGAGGTCATCCCCACCGGGTCGACCGCACTCGACGTCGCCCTCGGTGTCGGCGGTCTGCCGCGCGGCCGAGTGGTGGAGGTCTACGGCCCGGAGTCCTCCGGCAAGACGACCCTGACCCTGCACGCGGTGGCGAACGCACAGCGGGCCGGTGGCCAGGTCGCGTTCGTGGACGCGGAGCACGCCCTCGACCCCGAGTACGCGAAGAAGCTCGGCGTCGACATCGACAACCTGATCCTCTCCCAGCCGGACAACGGTGAGCAGGCTCTGGAGATCGTGGACATGCTGGTCCGCTCCGGCGCCCTCGACCTCATCGTCATCGACTCCGTCGCGGCGCTCGTCCCGCGCGCGGAGATCGAGGGCGAGATGGGCGACAGCCACGTCGGTCTGCAGGCCCGGCTCATGAGCCAGGCGCTGCGGAAGATCACCAGCGCGCTCAACCAGTCCAAGACCACCGCCATCTTCATCAACCAGCTCCGCGAGAAGATCGGCGTGATGTTCGGCTCCCCGGAGACCACGACCGGTGGCCGGGCGCTGAAGTTCTACGCCTCGGTGCGGCTCGACATCCGTCGTATCGAGACCCTGAAGGACGGCACCGACGCGGTCGGCAACCGCACCCGCGTCAAGGTCGTCAAGAACAAGGTCGCGCCGCCCTTCAAGCAGGCCGAGTTCGACATCCTCTACGGCCACGGCATCAGCCGCGAGGGCGGCCTGATCGACATGGGCGTGGAGAACGGCTTCGTGCGCAAGGCCGGCGCCTGGTACACGTACGAGGGCGACCAGCTCGGCCAGGGCAAGGAGAACGCGCGCAACTTCCTGAAGGACAACCCCGACCTGGCCAACGAGATCGAGAAGAAGATCCTCGAGAAGCTGGGCGTCGGTGTGCGGCCGGAGGAGCCGAAGCCGACCGCGGCACCGGGCGCGGACGCCGCCACCGTCACCGCCGGTGCCCCCGCGGACGACGCCGCGAAGGTGCCCGCTCCGGCGGCCGCCAAGGCGGCGAAGGCCAAGGCCCCGGCTGCCAAGGGCTGACCCGTACCGTGCGTGACGCAGAAGCATGGCTCGCCGACTTGGCCGAGCGCGCCGACTCCGACGCCCCGCGTGAGCGGGGAGCGGACGGGGGCGGCGACGGGGGCTCTGCCGAGCCGGACGGCGATGCGTACGGGGACGGTTCGGGGCAGGGCGCGGACGGGGGACACGGCCGCGTGGCGAAGGACGGCGACGGCAGGTCGGACGGCACGAGCAGGTCCGACGGCGGGGGCAAGGCGTACGGCGCGGGCAGGTGGTCGTACGGCAGCGGCGGATCCCATCGCGACGAGCCGGGTTACGGCGCGGACGAGGGCTTCGGCGGCGCGGCAAGGCGCGGCACCGGGGCCTCGCGCGGCTCCGAAGTCTCGTACGGCAGTGACGGGCCGCACGAGGGTGACGGGGCGTTCGGCGAAGGCGGCGACGGGCGTGGTGCTCGGGCGTCTCGTGGCGGCACCCGTGGGCGTCGGCAGCGGCGTCGTGGTGGAGCCGTCGGTGAAGACGGAGGCTCCCCCTCTTCGTCGAGGGCCGAGCAGGAAGGGCCTTCAGGGGACCCGGTCGAGCGGGCGCGGGCGATCTGTCTGCGTCTGCTCACCGGGACCCCGCGCACGCGCAAGCAACTCGCGGACGCCCTGCGCAAGCGGGAGATCCCGGACGAGGCCGCCGAGGAGGTGCTGTCGCGGTTCGAGGAGGTCGGACTGATCAACGACGGTGCGTTCGCGGACGCCTGGGTGGAGTCCCGGCATCACGGCCGGGGTCTGGCCCGGCGGGCGCTCGCGCGGGAGTTGCGGACCAAGGGAGTCGACTCGACGCTGATCGACGAAGCCGTCGGGCAGCTCGACTCCGAGCAGGAAGAGGAGACCGCGCGCGAACTCGTCGCCCGCAAGCTGCGCGCCACGCGTGGCCTCGACCGCGACAAGCGGCTGCGCCGCCTCGCCGGGATGCTCGCGCGCAAGGGCTACCCCGAGGGCATGGCCCTGCGGGTGGTCCGGCAGGCGCTGGAGGAAGAGGGCGAGGACGTGGAGTCCCTGGGGGACGAGGGGTTCTGAGCCAAGGAGTTCTGAGGCAGGGGCTTCTGAGGTTCTGCGGTAAAGGGTTCTGAGCCCGGAGGGACGACCGGTGTGACCGACGTGATCGGTGAGACCGGTGTACCCGGACCGGGGTCAGGGACGGGCCCGGCCCTGGGCACGGTGGACGCGCGGGGGCGCCGATCGCGTTCAAGGGCCGGGCGGAGACGCGGGGTTCGCGTTCACGACGTTCCTGCTCGGCATGACAGGCAACGCTCCGACAGGACACGCCCACTCCCTGGGCACGCCGGCCAGGGCTGACGACTCGTCAACCAAGGCCTGTCTTCCGGTCGTTGAGCGGCGCCGCCCTGGACGGCTCCGGAAGACAGGCCCTGGGCTCTCCCCCCGAGTTGTCCGACGCTAGGGCCTTGTGGCCGGGTTCGAGCATGCCGCGGTGCGCAGCATTAGGTTGCGCGCCTCGAAGGGTTGAGGTGCGCCGGTTCCGGGTACCGTCTGCTGCCGTCGCGGGCCCGGGCCGTTCCGCCGCAACCGCACGTGCCCGCCCGCACTCCCCGCACACAGCCTCCGTACGCCACGAAAGGCGGCCCCGCCGTGTCCGAAGCTGTCCGCTTACGAAGAACGTCCGCGGTGACGGCCCTGAGCACGGTCCTGCTGCTGAGCGGCTGTGGGCTGGTGCCCAGTGACGGGGACACCGGCGCGGCGGTGCAGGGCACCATCACGCTCGGTTTCGTCAACGGCGGCACCACCAGGTTCCACACCTGTCTGGAGGAGTCCGTCGAGCAGGCGACGAGGGCCAACTTCGCCCGGATCCGCACCGCCAACTCCCATCAGAAGGCGGGCGCGGAGCTGACCAACATCGACGACATGATCGCCGCGAAGGTGAGCGCGCTGATCGTGCAGACCGTCGATGTGAAGGCGCTCGCGGACGACATCGCGCGGGCCAGGAGCGCGAAGATACCGATCTTCCTCACCTCGGTCGTACCGGCCGACACCTCTCACATCCTGGGTGCCGTCGTGGTCGACCTGAAGAAGGTCGGCGGCCTGGACGCCGACTGGATCGAGCAGGACGCGGGTGGCAAGGACGTGCAGGTCGGGGTCGTCGCGGGTGCTCCCGGTGCCGCGTCCGACCTGCTGGTTGGCGGGTTCACGGCCGAACTGCCCGCCTCCGCGAAAGTGGTCGCGAACCAGCCCGGCATGTTCGACCCGGTGAAGGCGGGCGCGGTCGCCAAGGACATGATCGAGGCCCACCCCGACCTGGACTACGCCTTCGTCGCCAACGAGGAGATGGGCTTCGCGGTCCGCAAGGCCTTCGACGTGGCCGGCGCCAAGCGCGTGAAGATCGTGACCGTCAATGGCACCGACGAGGGGCTGGCGGCCCTGAAGGACGGCCGGTTCGCGGCGACGGTCTCCAACTCGGCGGCGGACACCGGGGAGTTGGCGGTCACCAACGCCATCGACCTGCTGCGCGGCCGTAAGGCGGAGAAGATCGCCAAGACCCCGGCCGAGCTGATCACCAAGGACAACGCGGACACCGCCCCGCTGTACTGCCCGCCCGACCTCTACTGAGCGGACCTCCAGCGAGCCGCTACGCCGTCACCGGCAGCCCCGCCGCCTTCCACGCCTGGAACCCCCCGACCAGATCGGTGGCCCGGCGCAGCCCCAGCTGGTGCAGCGACGCGGCCGCCAGGCTCGACGCGTAACCCTCGTTGCAGATCACCACGATCCGCAGGTCATGGCCGGTGGCCTCGGGGAGGCGGTGGCTGCCCTGCGGGTCGAGCCGCCACTCCAGTTCGTTGCGCTCGACGATCACCGCGCCGGGGATCACGCCGTCCTGCTCGCGCAGGGCGGCGTACCGGATGTCGACCAGGAGTGCTTCGCCGGCGCGGGCGGCCTCGTATGCCCGCGTCGGTTCGATCCGTTCGTATCCCTCGCGCACCCGCTCCAGCAACTCGTCGATTCCGACGGGCCGTTGGGTCGTGTCGCTCACTGCCAGTCCTCCGGGCGCTCCACGTGCTCCAGGCGCAGGACCTGGCCGGTGCGGCTGTAGCGGCGGATCTGGGGGAGGGGCGGGTAGTAGGCGTGGACGGAGATCGCGTGGTGTTCGGTGGACTCGTTCAGGACCTCGTGGACGTGGTGGTGGCCGAAGGCGCGGCCCTTGCCGGCGGGCAGCCTGCGCTCGCGGTCCACGCCCTCGGTGAGTTCCAGGGTCTTCCAGCCGTCGGCGGGCAGCCGGGCGGCGAGTGAGTGCTCCTTGAGCTCACCGGCCGCCGTGATGAACGCGCCGACGGACTCGGCGTGGTCGTGCCAGCCGGTGCCCGTGCCGGGCGGCCAGCCGATCAGCCAGGCCTCGCTGCCGCCGGGGCCTTCCAGCCGGACCCAGGTGCGGCCCTCCGGGTCGAGCGGGAGGGAGGAGATCAGCTCGGCGTCGGCGGCGGTGCGCCGTACGAAATCGAGGAGGTCGGCCTGGGTCGGTGCGGCGACGGCAGGGGAGGCGGAAGGAGAGACAGACACGGGTACCGTCCTGATGTGCGTTCGCGGAGCGCGCGCGGCGGCACGACAGCGGCGCGCGCGGGAGAAAGGGATGCGAATTCAGCAGGACGGGCGACACACGCAGCCCGCATAGCGGATCAGGTCCATATGGACCCTCCGCCACAGGCGCACACAGGTGTCGGTCACGATCCGGAGTACACCATGGCGGTGCCGACCGGTCAACTCACTGTCACTATGTGGACCGCACAGTGACAGTGAGTACGACGATCTCAGCGGGACGCGGCTTTCTCAGCGGGACCCTGCCGCCGCACCCGCCGCACCCGCCGCACCCGCCGCACCCGCCGCACCCGCCGCACCCGCCGCACCCGCCTCCGCCGTCGAGGTCTGTGCCTTGGCCGGTCCGCCCAGGGCCGCCTCCGCGGCCGCGTACAGATCGGCCGGGCGGACCCCGTTCAGCGAGGTCACCAGGTGGCCGTCGGGTCGGACCAGCAGCACGGTGTGCGCCGCGGCGCCCGGGTAGCTCTCGGCGACCAGCAGTTCGGCGGGGTGCGGCAGCGCGGCCACCGCGGCCGCGAGGCGGGGCATGATCCCGGCGGTCACCCAGTGCTTGCGGTCCCACACGCCGGTGCCCGGCGCGACCAGGACGACCAGCAGCGCACCGCGCCCGAGCCGCTCCCGCAGCCCCACGAACGTGCCGTCCTCCGCGGTCACCCGCACATCGTCGACCGGCGCCCCGGCCGGCGTGTCCACCGGCACCTCGCCTTCGAGATGCCGGGGCGCCAGCGGCGACGCGGCGTACGCCCCCGGCGCGCCGAGTGCCCCGTGCCCCAAGTGACCGTCCGTGAGCAGCGCGTCGTTCCCGCGGGCCGCGCCAGGGACGTACGCGCGCAGTCCGCCGCCCCCGCGCAGCAGCGGCAGCACCTGGTCGGCGGCGCGCAGCCGGGCGGCGACCGCCCCGCGCCGCTCGGCCTGGTAGCTGTCGAGGAGCGCCTCGTGCGGCCCGTGGTGCCAGGCCAGCGCCAGCTTCCAGGCGAGGTTGTCGGCGTCCCTGAGCCCCTCGTCGAGCCCTTGCGTGCCGAGCGCCCCGAGCAGGTGTGCCGCGTCCCCGGCGAGGAAGATCCGGCCCCTGCGCCAACGCCGGGCCAGCCGGTGGTGCACCGTGTGCACGCCGGTGTCGAGGAGTTCGTACGACGGTGTGCCGCCGCCCGTCCAGCCGGACAGGGTCTCGCGGATGCGGGCCAGCAGCAGCTCGGGTGTGACCAGGTCCTTGCCCGGCGGCAGCAGCCAGTCCAGGCGCCACACCCCGTCCGGGAGCGGGCGTCCGGTCACCTCCCCGCCCGAGGGGCCCGACGTCCGCCACGGCGGCATCCGATGGAGCAACGCCTCACCGCCCCACGGAAGTTCCGTGCGCAGCGCGGCCACGGCGTGTCGCTCCACGGCGGTGCGGCCCGGGAAGCGGATGTCCTGGAGTTTGCGGACCGTGGAGCGCGGGCCGTCGCAGCCGACCAGGTAACTGCCGCGCCACCAGGTGCCCTTCGGGCCGCGGGTGTGCGCGGTGACGCCCGAGGGCTCCTGCTCGATGCCGTCGAGGCGGCTGTCCACGGCGACCTTCACCAGCCGCTCACCGGCCAGTGCCTCGCGCAGCGCGCCGGTCAGCACATGCTGGGCGATGTGCAGGGGGGCCGGCTCGTCGGGGGTGCCGAAGGTGACCTCGCGCATCACCTGCTTGCGCCGCAGCGACCGCCATCCGGCCCAGTGGACGCCCAGGTCGGCGAGGCGGGCGCCGGTCAGCCGCTCGACGAGGGCGGTGGTGTCCTCCCGCAGGACGACCGTGCGCGCGGGGCGGGGTTCGTCCTTGCCGGGGCCCTCGTCGAGTACGACCGAGGGGACTTCCTGACGCGCCAGGGCAAGGGCGAGGGTGAGCCCGACGGGCCCCGCCCCGACGATGATCACCGGGTCCACGGCGCGGCGCCCCCTGCCCGCGACGGTGTCCCCAGGGACGCATGTGAACAGGAAGGTGGAGCAGGGTGCACGATCACAGAACGTATGCAACCCATTGCCGGTGCTTGCGTCAAGTGACGGAGGCAGTGGCGATCACGCCACTGCCTCCGTGTGGGTCAAGCGAGTTGACCGATCATCAGATCCTGTCGGTGCCGGCCCCGAAGGAACCGGACACTCCTGCCGGGTTGAGGTCCTCGATCTGCTCGGCGCCCAGGACAGCGCCCGTGCTGCGCTTGCTGCGGCGCAGCCTGCCCTCCAGCCAGCTCGCGAAGCTGGTGAGGGCGAAGTTGACGACGATGAAGACGATCGCGACCACGATGAAGCTCTGGATCACGTTGGCGTAGTTGGCCGCCAGCGTGCTGCGCGCGGTGAGCAGCTCGCCGTAGCCGATCATCACGCCGCCCAGCGCGGTGTCCTTCACGATGACCACGAGCTGGCTGACGATGGCCGGCAGCATGGCGGTGACGGACTGCGGCAGCAGGATGCTGGTCATCGTCTGGCCCTTGCGCAGACCGATCGCGTAGGCGGCCTCCGTCTGCCCCTTGGGCAGCGCGAGGATGCCGGCCCGGACGATCTCGGCGAGGACCGAGGCGTTGTACAGCACCAGGCCCGTCACGACCGCGTACAGCGGCCGGTCCTCGCTGCTCACGCCGGAGGAGCGGGCGTAGACCTCGTTGGCGAACAGCATCAGCAGCAGGACCGGGATCGAGCGGAAGAACTCGACGATCACGCCGGCCGGCACCCGCACCCACCGGTGCTCGGACATGCGCGAGATCCCGAAGAACGCACCCAGGGGGAGCGCGATGACCATGGAGAGCGCGGCGGCCTTCATGGTGTTGCCGAGGCCCGGCAGCAGATATGTCGTCCAGGCTTCCGAGGTGGTGAAGGGCTCCCACAGGGTCCACTTCAGCTGCTGCTTGTCGTCCATCTTCTGCCAGACCCACCACAGGACCAGGGCGAGCAGGACGACGAAGACCGCCGAGAGGACGACGTTGCGCCGTCTGGCGCGGGGGCCGGGGGAGTCGTAGAGGACGGAACTCATCGCTTCACCGCCAGTCGCTTGCCCAGCCAGCCCAGGATGAGGCCGGTGGGCAGGGTCAGGACCACGAACCCGAAGGCGAACACCGCACCGATGAGCAGCGTCTGTGCCTCGTTCTCGATCATCTTCTTCATCAGGTAGGCCGCCTCGGCCACGCCGATCGCGGCCGCCACGGTGGTGTTCTTGGTGAGTGCGATCAGTACGTTGGCCAGCGGGCCGATGACCGAACGGAACGCCTGCGGCAGTACGACGAGCCGCAGTGTCTGACTGAAGCTCAGCCCGATGGCGCGGGCCGCCTCGGCCTGGCCCAGGGGCACGGTGTTGATGCCGGAGCGGATCGCCTCGCAGACGAAGGCCGCGTGGTAGGCGACGAGGCTGAGGATCGCGAGGCGGAAGCCCTGGGCGGTGAAGTCGTCGGACGCCCCCAGTGTCATGCCGAAGACGTCGGCGAGACCGAGCGAGGAGAAGACGATGAGGACCGTCAGGGGGATGTTGCGGACGATGTTGACGTAGGCGGTGCCGAACCCGCGCATCAGCGGGACCGGGCTGACCCGCATCGCGGCCAGCAGGGTGCCCCAGACCAGGGAGCCGAGGGCGGACAGAGCGGTGAGTTTCACCGTCATCCAGAACGCCCCGAGGACGTCGTAACCTTCAAGAAAGTCGAACACGATCTCCCGCGCTTCCGGGTGTGTGGCGTACGAAGAGGGCGGGGCGCGCCGCCGCCGCGAGCACGGCGACGGCGCGCCCCGGGAACCCTGCGGTGCCCGGACCTATGGCCTGTCCGGGACTACTTGACGATGTCGCCGATCTTCGGGGCGGGGTCGTTCTTGTAGCCGGCCGGGCCGAAGTTGGCGTCGACTGCCTTCTGCCAGGAGCCGTCGCTGACCATCTTCGTCAGGGCGTCGTTGATCTTGCCGAGGGTCGCGGAGTCGCCCTTCTTCAGACCGATGCCGTAGTTCTCGTTGCTGAGCTTGAGGCCGGCGAGCTTGAACTGGCCCTTGTACTTGTCCTGCGCGGCGAAGCCCGCGAGGATCGAGTCGTCGGTGGTCACCGCGTCGACGGCGCCGTTCTGCAGGGCGGCGATGCACTCGGAGTAGCCGGCGAGCTCCTTCAGCTGGGCCTTCGGGGCGATCGACTCCTGGACGTTCTGCGCCGAGGTCGAGCCGGTCACGGAACACAGCTTCTTGCCGTTGAGGTCCGTGCCCTTGGCGATGTCCGAGTCGCTCTTGACCAGCAGGTCCTGGTGGGCCAGCAGGTAGGGGCCGGCGAAGTCGACCTTCTGCTTGCGCTCGTCGTTGATCGAGTAGCTGGCCGCGATGAACTTGACGTCGCCGCGGGAGATCGCGTTCTCCCGGTCGGCGCTCTTGGTCTCGGTCCACTCGATCTGGTTCGGCTCGTAACCGAGCTGCTTGGCCACGTACGTCGCCACGTCCACGTCGAAGCCGGAGAAGGAGCCGTCCGGCTCCTTGAGGCCGATACCGGGCTGGTCGAACTTGATGCCGACCTTGATCTTGCCGCCGCCCCCGCTGCCGCTGCTGGCGGAGGAGCCGCTGTCGCTGTCGTCGTCGCTGGAGCCGCACGCGGTGGCGGCGAGGCCCAGGGCGAGCACGGCGGCCGTGGCGGCGGTGATCTTGCGGAGCTTCATGGGGAACATCCTTTGGCTGGTGAGGAGAAGAGCTGAAGGCCGTCCGGGACGGTATGGCGGTACGTCGGGTGACGGTGCGTCAGGCGGGGTGCGTCAGTGGTGCAGGATCTTCGACAGGAAGTCCTTGGCGCGGTCGCTGCGCGGGTTGCTGAAGAACTGGTCGGGCGCAGCCTCCTCGACGATCCGGCCGTCGGCCATGAAGACCACGCGGTTGGCCGCCGATCGGGCGAACCCCATCTCGTGGGTGACGACGATCATGGTCATGCCGTCGCGGGCGAGCTGCTGCATGACCTCCAGGACCTCGTTGATCATCTCCGGGTCGAGCGCGGAGGTCGGCTCGTCGAAGAGCATCACCTTCGGGTCCATGGCCAGGGCGCGCGCGATGGCGACGCGCTGCTGCTGGCCGCCGGAGAGCTGTGCGGGGTACTTGTCGGCCTGCGTGCTCACGCCGACCCGGTCGAGCAGCGAGCGGGCCTTCTCCTCGGCCTTCTTGCGGTCCGCCTTGCGGACCTTGACCTGGCCCAGCACCACGTTCTCCAGCACGGTCTTGTGCGCGAAGAGGTTGAAGGACTGGAAGACCATCCCGACGTCGGCCCGCAGCCGGGCCAGCTCCTTGCCCTCCTGGGGCAGCGGCTTGCCGTCGATCGCGATCGAGCCGGAGTCGACGGTCTCCAGACGGTTGATGGTGCGGCACAGGGTGGACTTACCGGACCCGGAGGGCCCGATCACGACGACGACCTCGCCGCGGGCGATCGTCAGGTCGATGTCCTGGAGTACGTGCAACGCGCCGAAGTGCTTGTTGACGCTCTTCAGGACGACCAGTTCGCCGGTTGGGACCAGGTCTTCCTTGGCCACCGATACTTCGGTCATCGCTATCGGGCTCCGTCCTCCTCGGTTGCGGAGGACAGTAATGAGGAGGTAATGCCAGCGTCAGTAGATCTGAGCGGAATCTGAGCATCACGATCCGATAGCAATCGGACACGTGTCGTAGCACTTGGCGCCCGCCGGCCGCGGTGGCTCGTATCGGCCGGGTAACGGAAGGGCGCCGCAACCGGAACCGGCTTGACGGCGTCCTCGTCCATCAGCGTGACTGCCTTGGTGCACGCGCGCGTACGCACGCGTTTTGTACCCATCCTGTTCGTACGGCTGGTGAACCGAAGGGGGCCCGGATGAGACTGCTCCTCGTCGAGGACGACAACCATGTCGCTGCCGCTCTGTCCGCGGTCCTCGCGCGGCACGGCTTCGAGGTCACGCACGCGCGCAGTGGCGAGGAGGCCCTCCAGGCGCTCGTCCCCGAGGTGGACGGCTTCGGGGTCGTCCTGCTCGACCTCGGCCTGCCCGACCAGGACGGCTACGAGGTCTGCGGCAAGATCCGCAAACGCACCAGCACCCCGGTGATCATGGTCACCGCGCGCGCGGACGTCCGCTCCCGCATCCACGGCCTCAACCTCGGCGCCGACGACTACGTGGTGAAGCCCTACGACACCGGGGAGCTGCTCGCCCGGATCCACGCCGTCAGCCGGCGCACCGTCCACGAGGACGCCGCCGGTGGCGCCGAGACGTCGCTGCGCCTGGGCCCGGTCCTCATCGAACTGCCCACCCGACAGGTCAGCGTGGACGGTTCGGTCGTCCAGCTGACCCGCAAGGAGTTCGATCTGCTGGCCCTGCTCGCGCAGCGCCCCGGGGTCGTCTTCCGCCGGGAGCAGATCATCAGCGAGGTGTGGCGCACCAGTTGGGAAGGGACCGGGCGCACCCTGGAGGTGCATGTCGCGTCCCTGCGCGCCAAGTTGCGCATGCCGGCGCTGATCGAGACCGTGCGCGGGGTCGGCTACCGGCTCGTCGCGCCCGGCGCGTAGCGGGCACGGGTGCGTACACGGCTCCTCCCGCTGCTCATCGTCCTGATGGCGGCGATGCTGCTCGCGCTCGGCATCCCGCTCGCCGTGAGCGTGGCCGCCGCCCAGCAGCAGGACGTGATCGTCGACCGGATCGACGACACCGCGCGCTTCGCCTCGCTCGCCCAGTTCGTCACGGACGCGTGCAGTTCCACGGCCACGTCCTCGGACGAGCGCCTCGACACGCTCAGCAGCGAACTCGACAGCTACTACGGCGTCTACGGCATCCGGGCCGGGGTCTTCTGCCGTACCGACATTCCGATGGCCAAGGCGCCACCGACCTTCTACCTGCCCGAAGCGGGCGTGGTCCGGGACGCGTTCGAGGAGGCGCGGCTCAGCCGCCGCAGCCACGACCCGAAGCAGGTGTGGCCCTGGCAGCGGAACCGGCTCGTCGTGGCCTCACCGGTGATCCGGGACGGCGACGTCGTCGCGGTCGTCGTCACCGACTCGCCCACGGGGCACATGCGTTCACGGATCCTGCACGGGTGGCTGATCATCGGGGCGGGCGAGATCGCGGCGATGCTGCTGGCCGTCGGCGCCGCGCTTCGGCTGACCGGGTGGGTACTGCGGCCCGTACGGGTTCTGGACGCCACGACCCACGCGATCGCGAGCGGGCGGCTGAAGTCCCGGGTCGCGGCGGCGGGTGGACCGCCGGAACTCCGGCGCCTGGCCGGGGCGTTCAACGAGATGGCGGACAACGTCGAGGAGGTGCTGGAGCAGCAGCGCGCCTTCGTCGCCGACGCCTCGCACCAGCTGCGCAACCCGCTCGCGGCGCTGCTGCTGCGCATCGAGCTGCTCGCCCTCGAACTGCCGGAGGGCAACGAGGAGATCGCCTCGGTCCGCACCGAGGGCAAGCGGCTCGCCGAGGTCCTCGACGACCTGCTCGACCTCGCGCTCGCCGAGCACACCGAGGCGGATCTGAGGATCACGGACATCGGTGCGCTGGCCGCGGAGCGGGTCGCCGCCTGGACGCCGACCGCCGAGGCGAAGGGGGTACGGCTGGTCGCGGACTGTCCGGCCACCACCGCGTGGGCCGATCCCATCACCCTCTCCAGCGCACTGGACGCGGTGATCGACAACGCGATCAAGTTCACGCCGGAGGACGAGACCGTGGAGGTCGTGGTCGCGGTCGACGGGGCCGTGTCGAAGGTCGTGGTGACGGACGACGGGCCCGGACTGACGGAGGAGGAACTCGCCCGGGTCGGGGATCGTTTCTGGCGCAGCGGACGGCATCAGAACATCAAGGGATCGGGGCTCGGTCTGTCCATCTCGCGCGCGCTGCTCGCGGCGGGCGGCGGCGCGATCTCGTACGGCCCGCACGAGCCGCACGGGCTGACGGTGACGGTGTCGGTGCCGAGGAGCGGGCCTGCGGCTTGAGTGAGCGGGTCTACGGCTTGACCGACTCGTAGTAGCGGCGGGCGCCGGTGTGCAGGGTCAAGGGGTCCGTGTAGATCGCCGTGCGCAGGTCCACCAACTGCGCGGAGTGGACGTTCCTGCCGATGTCGTCCCGGCTCTTGATCACCGCACGGGTCACCCACTCGGTGAGCCGGGCGTCGACGTCCGAGCGGGTCATCAGCAGGTTGGACACCGCGATCGTCGGTACGGCGACGCCGTTCTGGATGCTGGGGTAGGCCGACTCCGGCATGTTGGTGGCGCGGTAGTAGCGGGTCGCCCCGCCCTGCTCGTGCAGCTTGGCCACGAGGGTCGCCGGGATCGGCACGAAGCGGAAGATGAAGCTGTCGGCGAGGCTCGCCAGGCCCTGGGTCGGCAGGCCGCCCGACCAGAAGAACGCGTCGATGTCGCCCTTCTTCAGCCGCTCCGGACCGGTGTCGATGCCGTCGGCGAACGGTGTGATGTCGTGCTTCGCGTCGAGGCCCGCGGCCTTGAGCACCCGGTTGGCGATCAGGCGGACGCCGGAGCGGGGGCGGCCGATGGCCACGCGTTTGCCCCGCAGGTCCGACACGGAACGGATGTCCGAGTCCCGCGGGACGATCAGCTGTACGTAGTCGTCGTACAGGCGGGCCACTCCGCGCAGTCGGTCGGCGCCGGGCTGTTTCCCGAGCGCGTACGTGTCGACCGCGTCCGCCGCGGCGATGGTGAAGTCGGCTCCGCCGGTCGCCACGAGCCGGACGTTCTCCTGGGAGCCGTCGCTGGTCTTGAGCGTGACGCGCAGGTCCGGCATGTCCTTGTCGAACTCGTTGCGCAGGAGCTTGCCGTACTGCTGGTAGACGCCGGCCTTCGTGCCCGTGCTGAACGTGATCGTTCCGCCCGGTGGGGCCTCGCCCAGGGGGAGCAGCCACCACAGAAGCAGCCCGAGGACCACGAAGCCGGCAGCTGCGGCTTGGAGGGCCCGGCGGTTGCTGATCCGGGTGAGCACGGTGGGCATGCGGGCGATCCTGCCAGGCGGGAAGGGCGCTGACCAGGGTGGGACGCCTGGGGTGCGGTCGTCGTCCGAGGGTGTCCGTGGTGATCGGTAGGGTCGCCGTATGAGTTCTTCGCCTGCTGAACTGGTTCGTGCGTTTCACGTTGCCGTGGGGCTTGATGCCCGTGGGACGCCTACTGAGGTGTCGGCTCAACTGGCTGCTCATCGGCGGGAGTTGCTCGTCGAGGAGGCCGCTGAGGTGGCCGAGGTGTCGGTGGAGGGGCCGCTCGACAAGCTGGCGCATGAACTGGCCGATGTTGTTTATGTCGCCTACGGGACCGCCCTTGTGCACGGCATCGATCTCGACGCGGTGATCGCCGAGATCCATCGGTCCAACATGACCAAGCTGGGGCCCGACGGGAGTGTCGTACGGCGGGCCGACGGCAAGGTGTTGAAGGGGGAGCACTACGAGGCTCCCGACGTGTCGGCCGTGCTGCGCCGCCAGGGGTGGGTGCCCGGCGGCGCGTGACGGGGGCGGCGGTTATGGCGTGCCGGCCAGTTTCCATTCGCGGTGCAGGGCGCCCAGGGGGATGTCCTGTCGGAACACCGGCGTGCCGAAGATCGACAGCTGGAGGCGGAGCGTGCCGGTGAGGTCCACGCCGCCGTACACCGCCCAGGTGGCCGTGGGGGCCGGGAAGGTCGCTGCGGCTTCGCCGCGTACGTACGGGGCGAGGTCGGCCACGACACCTACGGCGCCGTAGAGGCCCACGGAGGCCTCCGCGCCGAGCGCCGCCTTGACGTTGCCGGCGGTCGAGAGGGAGGTCCGTACGGGGGTGCTCGTCATGTCGGAGGAGTTGACCGGCGTCCAGCCCTGCGCGGTCCCGAAGGTGCCGCCCGCCTTGAAGTCGCCCTTGATGTCCTGTGCCACGTCCACGGTGACGCTGCCGTCGCCGCTGATCTGGAGGTAGCAGGTCAGGTCGAGGTTGACGACGACCGGGACCGGCCCGACCTGGAGCACCGGGTCGGCGTGCAGCTTCGCGAACGGGATGCGGAGCGGGGCTCCCGTGCTCGCGGCGGCCCGGCCCTTCAGAGCCCAGCCCGAGGTCCAGTCGCCGGAGACGCCCAGGTACGCCGAACCGGGCGCGGTGCCGGTGCCCTCGCCGCCGTACTTGAAGTCGACCTGCGGGGCGATCTGCGCGTAGCCGGAGACCGAGGCCTTGGCCGATACGGGGGCGTTCGCGGGTGTAGGGATCTCGGCGCGTACGTCGAGGCGCAGGCTGCCGAGCGGGACGGTCGCGCCCTCCGGGCCCACGTGGACGTCACTGGTCCTGGACCAGGACACGTCCACGTCGGGCAGGAGCTTGTCGACGTCGAAGGCGGCCGGCGCCACCGGCACGCTGCCCTTCGCCGTCTCGTCGCCCAGCACGGAGTCGAGAGCGGCCGGCTCGGTCTGCACCTCGGTGCCCTCGGGGGTCTCGCCGAGCACCTTGGTGACCTTGGCCAGCAGCCCGTTCGGGGCACCGGGCGCCGGGGCGCTGGCTATGACGTCACCGACGGATGTCGGTTGCGACGGGGCGCTCGGAGACGGGGACTTGGTTCCTTCCGGCGGTGAACTCGCCTTCGGCTTTGTCGAGATGACGGCTCGTCGGGTCTTCGCGTCGTACGCGTGCACCGCGAGTGTCGTGCGGTGGGCCTTCCCGGCCGAGGCGGAGCCCGGGTGCGCCGCCGCGGTCGCGGTGTCGGCCGGGGCCGCCGCCACCGCGAGAGGGCGGTCGGCTGCCGTGGGCTTCTCAGTGCTGGTGTCGGTCGAGCGGGCGGGCTTCGCGTCGGCGTGGTCGGCCGCCGGTGCCGAGGAACAGCCGGCCGTCAGGAGGAGCGCGGCGGTGGCGAGGGCGGGCAGCAGGGCACGCGTGTGCCGCTTGCGTCTTTGCAAGGTCAGTCCTGGGGAGGGTGGGGGGTGGCCAGGGATTACTTACTCACGGGTTGGGATTACTTACTCACGGGTTGGGATTACTTACTCACGGGTTCTACTGGTGAGTAGTAGTGCATGAGCATGCCAGTGCGGTCCCACCGGAATTCCGCACTCCGGCCACCTGGTGATGTGACGTGGGCCACCTCTCCCCTGAGCGCGGTGGGCCACCAGCCCCAGGGCGCCTCGGTCAGTCGCCCACCGACACCTCCGCCTCCACCGGCTCGGCCGTGCGCCTGTGGGCTGCCGCGCGGTCCGTGAAGTAGCGGGCCAGGGGTTCCGTGTAGCGCGCCGTGAGGGGGCCGACGACGACCAGGATCAGGACGTATGCCGTGGCCAGGGGGCCCAGGGACGGTTCGATCCCGGCGGTGACCGCCAGGCCCGCGATGACGATGGAGAACTCGCCGCGGGCCACCAACGCGCCGCCCGCGCGCCAGCGGCCCTTCACCGAGATGCCCGCCCGGCGGGCCGCCCAGTAGCCGGTGGCGATCTTCGTCGCCGCGGTGACCAGGGCCAGGGCCAGGGCGGGGAGCAGGACCGGCGGGATGCTCGCCGGGTCCGTGTGCAGACCGAAGAAGACGAAGAAGACGGCCGCGAAGAGGTCGCGCAGGGGGCTGAGGAGGGTGTGGGCCCCTTCCGCCACTTCGCCGGACAGGGCTATGCCGACCAGGAACGCGCCGACTGCCGCCGAGACCTGGAGTTGTTGAGCCACGCCCGCTACGAGGATCGTCAGGCCGAGGACCACGAGCAGCAGCTTCTCCGGGTCGTCGCTGGAGACGAAGCGGGAGATGACCCGGCCGTAGCGGACCGCGACGAACAGGACCAGGCCCGCCGCGCCCAGGGCGATCGCGAGGGTGAGGCTGCCCGCCATCAGGCCGGCGCCTGCCACCAGGGCGGTCACTATCGGCAGGTACACCGCCATCGCCAGGTCCTCCAGGACCAGGACGCTGAGGATGACCGGCGTCTCGCGGTTGCCCACGCGGCCCAGGTCGCCCAGGACCTTCGCGATGACACCGGACGACGAGATCCAGGTGACGCCCGCCAGGACGACCGCCGCCACCGGGCCCCAGCCCAGCAGGAGGGCCGCGGCGGCGCCGGGCAGGGCGTTGAGCGCGCCGTCGACCAGCCCCGCGGGGTAGTGCGACTTGAGGTTGGTGACCAGGTCGCCGGCCGAGTACTCCAGGCCGAGCATCAGGAGCAGGAGGATGACGCCGATCTCGGCGCCCGTGGCCACGAACTCCTCGCTCGCCCCGAGCGGGAGCAGGCCGCCCTCGCCGAAGGCCAGGCCGGCGAGGAGATAGAGCGGGATGGGGGAGAGCCGGAAACGCCCGGCGAACCGGCCCAGCAGGCCCAGGGCCAGGAGGATGGAGCCGAACTCGATCAGCAGGACCGCGGAGTGCACCGGTTCACTCCCGCCCGAGTATCGCCGCGGCGGCGTCGACGCCTTCGCGGGTGCCGACGACGATCAGGATGTCACCGCCCGCCAGCCGGAAGTCCGGCGTCGGGGAAGGGATGGCCTCCGCCCGGCGCAGCGCGGCCACGATCGAGGCGCCCGTGGCGGTACGCATCTTGGTGTCGCCCAGCACGCGTCCGTTCCAGTACGAGGTCGCCCGGATCTCGATCCGCTCGGCGACCAGGCCCAGGTCGGAGGTGTAGAGCAGGCTCGCGCTGTGATGGGACGGCTTCAGCGCGTCGATCAGCGCGCCCGCCTCGGAGCCGGTCAGGCGCAGCGAGTGGGCGCAGGAGTCGGGGTCGTCGGTCCGGTAGACGTTCACCGTGCGGGCGCCGTCGCGGTGCGCGACCACGGACAGATGGCGCTGGTCGCGCGTGACCAGGTCGTACTGGACTCCGATGCCCGGCAGAGGCGTCGCCCTCAGGCGTGGCGCAGACACGTTTCTCCCCTTGAATCGGCAGTTGTGTGAATCAGCAGGTGGGTGATGAGCGGGCAGTGGCTTGATCGGCGGTGATCATGCGGCCCCCTCGCATGCTGTCACTCCGCCGTACCGTGGCGACATGGGTGACGTCACGGATATACGCGGCCCGGCGGCTCGGGAGAGGCTGGTCGCTTCGGGGTCGGACACCAGGAGAAGGGCGGGGAGAGGGAGCACCGTGTCCTTGTTCTGGCGGATCTTCTCGTTCAACGCGGCCGGGCTGGTGCTCGCCGCCGCCCTGTTGCTGGGGCCCGTCACCGTGTCGACCCCGGTCGCGCCCGCCGAGGCGCTGGTCGTCGTCGTGGGCCTCGCCCTGCTGCTGGTCGGCAACGCGATCGTGCTGCGCCTCGGACTCGCCCCGCTGCGCCGGCTGGGGAGCGCCATGGCCACCGCCGATCTGCTGCGGCCCGGCGCCCGGGCGGTCGTCGCCGGTCCCGCGGAGACGGCCGAGCTGATCCGGACGTACAACACGATGCTCGACCGTCTTGAGGGCGAGCGGGCCGCGGGGGCGGGGCGGGCGCTGTCCGCTCAGGAGCGGGAACGGCACCGGATCGCCCGCGAGCTGCACGACGAGGTCGGACAGACGCTGACCGCCGTGCTGCTGCAACTGAAGCGGGTCGCCGACCGGGCTCCGGAGGGATTGAGGCAGGACGTGGAGCAGGCTCAGGAGGCCACGCGGGCGGGGCTCGACGAGATCCGGCGTATCGCCCGGCGGCTGCGGCCCGGGGTGCTGGAGGAGCTCGGGCTGTCCAGCGCGCTGCGGTCGCTCGCCGCCGAGTTCACCACCCACGGACTCACCGTGCGCCATGACGTATCCGGCGAACTGCCGCCGCTGACCGAGGAGTCGGAGCTCGTGGTCTACCGTGTGGCCCAGGAAGGGCTCACCAACACCGCACGGCACGCGTCCGCCGACCGCGCCGAGGTCCGCCTCCGACCCGTCGCCGACGGCCTCGAACTCCTCGTACGGGACAACGGCAAAGGCATCGGTACGGCGGTGGACGGCGCCGGCATCAGCGGGATGCGGGAGCGGGCGCTGCTGATCGGCGCTCGGTTCTCGCTCGCGCCCGCTCCCGGGAAGGGCACGGACGTACGCCTGCTCATCCCTGTCGCCGTCGCCGAGGGAGGCCGCTGATGGCACTCCCCGCGCGCGTGCTGCTCGCCGACGACCACGCGCTCGTACGGCAGGGTGTGCGGCTCATCCTCGACGGCGAGCCGGATCTGACGGTGGTCGCCGAGGCCGGTGACGGTGCCGAGGCGGTCGAGCGGGCCCGGGCCGGTGACATCGACCTCGCGGTCCTCGACATCGCCATGCCCCGCATGACCGGGCTCCAGGCGGCCCGCGAGCTGTCCCGCCGGCTGCCCGACCTGCGGATCCTGATCCTCACGATGTACGACAACGAGCAGTACTTCTTCGAGGCGCTCAAGGCCGGGGCCAGCGGGTATGTCCTCAAGTCCGTCGCCGACCGCGACCTGGTCGCGGCCTGCCGGGCGGCCGTCCGAGACGAACCCTTCGTCTACCCGGGCGCCGAACGGGCCCTCGTCCGCTCCTATGTCGACCGCCTTCACCGCGGCGACGACCTGCCCACGCGGGCCGTCACCGAGCGCGAGGAGGAGATCCTCAAACTCGTCGCCGAGGGCCACACCTCCAAGGAGATCGGCGAACTCCTCTTCATCAGCACGAAGACGGTCGAACGCCATCGCGCCAACCTGCTGCAGAAGTTGGGGCTGCGGGACCGATTGGAACTCACGCGTTACGCGATCCGAGTCGGGCTGATCGATCCCTGAAGTCGCAGGGTTCTAGGCCGCGTTGCGCCAGACCTTCACGTCCAGGACGGCGTACGTCGTCCCCGAGGAGCCGCGGTAGGTCACCAGGCCCACGTGTCCCGTACCGCTGATCACACACATCTGCTGACCGACCGTCAGGTCCTTCACCCAGATGTAACTCTTGTAGCCCGTCGCCGCCTTGCACGCGTCCAGGCCGCCCGATCGACCCGCCGGCAGCAGCGCCAGGGAACTGCCCGAGTCGGTGCCGGGGGCCAGGACCGCGCCGGAGGAGTAGACGGCGTAGGTCAGGTCCTCGTCGGAGGTCCCGGTGTCCGCCTTGGACCGCACCGGGCTGTCCGCCAGGTAGATGTCGTGGCTCTTGGTCATCTGGATTCCGGTGTACGTCACCGGGGTTGGTGCCGTCGGCGCCGCGGGCCCGCTGGACGCGGTGGTCGGGGTGGGCTGGACCGCGCTCCGCGTGGGTGTCGGGGGGCCCGAAGGGCTGGGCGGTACCGCCGACTTGGCGGCCTTCGGCTTCTTCGGCGTGGAGGGGGAGGGCGAGGGGGACGGGGAGCGCGGTGACGAGGCTTCGGTGGGCGTGGCCGACCGGGACGCGGCCACGTCCTGGGTGTGGCCTTCGGCCTTGTCGCCTGGGGCGAGCAGGAGGGCCGCGCCGGCTCCGGAGGCGACGAGGGCCACGGCGGCCGCCGCCAGGATCCAGGTGCGCTTGCCGCGCTTCTTGCCGTCCGGGTCGTTCGTGCGGCCCGTGTCGACCGAGGAGGTGTGTGCGGTGGACGGGTCCTGGGGGTTGGCGTGGGCGGGGGCCTGGGGCTGCTGCCAGGCGGGTGGGGCCTGGCCCAGGAGGACGGGGTCGGGGAGGGCGGAGGGCGCGGGGGAGTAGGCGGGTGAGGCGGTGGCCGGGGTGGACGGGCCGTACGGCGTGGGGATCGGGGGGCCGAAGGCGCCGGGAGGGGGCGGCGGGCCGTAGCCGGCGGGTGTGGGCGTCGGTGCCGCGGGGCCGTAGGTCTCGGGTGTCGCGTCGGTGGCGTGGGGCGTGCCCGGCGTTCCCGGCGTCGAGCCCGTCCGAGGTGCGCGGGCCGCGTCCTCGGTGCGGGCCGCTATGCCCGCGGCCAGTTCGCCGGGCAGCCAGGCGCCGGACGCGTGGTGGGCCTCGTCGCCGCGCTGGGTCTGGAGGGTCTGGACGGTACGGATGACCTCCTCGACGGAGGGGCGTTCGGCGGCGGGCTTGCGCAGGCAGGCGGCCACCAAGTCCCGTATCCCGTCCGGTACTTGGGTGAGGTCGGGTTCCTCGTGCACAACCCGGTACAGCACTGCGTGCGGGTCGCCGGTGCCGAAGGCGGCGCCGCCCGTCGCCGCGAAGACCGCGGTCTGGCCCAGCGCGAACACGTCGGCCGAGGAGGTGGCCTCCGCGCCGAGCACCTGCTCCGGCGCCATGTAGGCGACCGTGCCGAGGGCCGTGCCGCTCTGGGTCACCGAGGTGGCGTCCGCGGCGCGTGCGATGCCGAAGTCGATGACGCGGGGGCCGTCGGCGGCGAGCAGGACGTTGGACGGCTTGAGGTCGCGGTGCACGATGCCCTCGCGGTGCACGGCCTGCAGCGCCTCCGCGACGCCGGCGATCAGCCGCAGCACGGTGTCGACGGGCAGCGGACCGTGCTCGCGCACGGCGTCTTCGAGGGAGGGGCCCGGTACGTACGCGGTCGCGCACCACGGCACGGGTCCCTCGGTGTCGCTGTCCACGACCGGGGCCGTGTAGAGGCCGTGCACACGGCCGGCCGCCGCCACCTCGGCCCGGAACCGCCTGCGGAACTCGGGGTTCTCGGCCAGCTCCGGCCGGATCACCTTGACCGCGACGGCCCGTCCGCCCGGCGTGTGCGACAGGTAGACCCGCCCCATGCCACCGGACCCGAGCCGTGCCGTCAGCCGATAACCGCCCACGACCTGCGGATCGCCGTCCTCCAGCGGCCGCGGACCGCCCCCACCGTTGCCCAACACCCTCACTCCGCCCCGAGACCACTCTGTGGCCGCCCATTGCATCACGGGCCGCTGTGGGACCGGGGGTCGCTTCCGGCCGCGGGCTCGGGATCGGGGGCTGTGCTGCCGGGGCCCGACTGCCCTGGCGACAGGCGCGCGAATGTGCGGATGGCAAGTGCGCCGTTCTGCGCGGGCACTTCGAGGGATCCGGTCCCGTGCCGGGCACCGATGCATACCAGCCGGTGGTGCACCGTATTTGACCTGGGACAGCCGTGATTATCGGGCGTTTATCGACGCATGATTCCGTGGGGTGGGAGCGGGAGCCGCAGCGAGACGGAGGACGGGGCATGAGCAACACCGGACGGGGGGTGCTGGAAGGGGCGTTCGCCCTGCTGGGCGCCCTCGAAGAGGTGGGAGAGGCGGGGCTTGCCGAGCTCGCGTCGCTCAGTGGCCTGCCGAGGAGCAGTGCGTACCGGTTGCTTGAGCAACTCACCGCCCTCGGTGCCGTCGAGCGTTCCCGGGGCGCGTACCGCGTGGGTCCCCGGATCTTCCGTATGGGACGGGACTGGCAGCCCTATCCCGGCCTGCTGGCGGCGGCGAACGGGACGGTGCGGCGGGTGGCGGAGGCCACCGGCGCGACCGTGGCGATCTGCGTGATGGCCGAGGGCCGCACGATGGCCGTGGCCGGTGTGCAGGGCGAGATCGCCGAGCTGGCTCCCATGCGGCCCGGCGCGACCTGGCCGGTCTCGGCCGCCGCGGGCCGGGTGCTGATGGCCTGTGCGCCGGAAGTGCCGCCCCCCGACTCCCTGCCGGACCCGTTGCGGAGATCCTGGCGGCGGTCGATGACGGAGATCCGCGAGCGCGGGGTCGCCTTCGACCGCGAGGAACTGGTGACTGGCGTGGTCTGTGCGGCCGTTCCGCTGTTCGGTCCGCACGGCGAGGTCGTCGCGTCGCTCGCCGCGATCATGCCGGCCGGGCGGGAGCCGGAGCGGGTGGCGGCCGTGCTGGGCCGCGCCGCCGCCGCGATCGGTGACACCCTGCGCCGCACCCCGCACCCGCACGGCGGCCCGCCGGCCGTTCCCCCTGCGCCCGTACCGGGCGACCCTGTGCGGCAACTGCCGGGTGCGACGCTGAAGGGTGCGGCATATCGGCCCAACGTCAAGGCCGATTCGGCAAGTTAACCCCAACGAGGTAACGCAGTCCCACTGGGCGGAATCCTGCTCGACAGCCCCATGAACCACTCGCGACCGTGGACGGAAACGGGCGGGTCGACGGGGAGTTCGGGGAAGCCGTGGTGGAGAACAACGTTGTCAGTGGCTCCGGGGTCGACGGCGGGCGAGGCCGGGACACCCAGGCCGGTGCCGGTGCATCCACCCAGGTCGGGACGGGCGCAGCCACCCAGGCCGGAGCCGGCGCACCCACCCGGGACGCGCCCTCGCTCTCGCTGCCGAAGGCGGGCGGCGCCCTCCGCGGCATGGGCGAGAAGTTCGCCGCCAACCCGGTGACCGGCACCGCCTCCGTCTCCGTCCCCCTCGCCCTGACCGAGGGCCGCGGCGGCTTCGGCCCCTCGCTCCAACTGGCGTACGACTCCGGAGCGGGCAACGGCCCGTTCGGACTCGGCTGGTCGCTGGACGTACCGTCCATCTCCCGCCGTACCGACAAGGGCGTGCCGCGCTATCTCGACGACGGCTTCGGCGCGTACGGACCGGCCGGCGCCGAAGGACCGGGGGGCCCGTACGACTCCGAGGGCGCGGACGTCTTCCAGCTCAGCGGCGCCGAGGACCTGGTGCCGGCGGTGTTCCCGGCCGCGCGCACGGAGGGGACGTACGACATCACCGCCTACCGGCCCCGTACCGAGGGGCTGTGGTCGCGGATCGAGCGCTGGCGCGACCGTGTCTCGGGTGACACGCACTGGCGGGTGACCTCCAAGGAGAACGTCACCAGCGTCTACGGCCGCAGCCCCGCCGCGCGGATCACCGACCCGGCGGACACCTCGGGGCGGCGCCGGGTGTTCCGCTGGCTGCTGGAGGAGGTCGCCGACGACCTCGGCAACATCACGGCGTACACGTACAAGCAGGAGGACCGCTCCGGCGTCGACGACACGCTTCCGCAGGAGCGCAACCGGGCCGGGACCGGTTCGGCGAACCGCTATCTCAAGCGGGTGCGGTACGGCAACGCGCGGCCCGGTGTGGCCGACGACTTCGCCTTCGAGGTGGTGCTGGACTACGGCGAGCACGACCCGGAGAGCCCGGCCCCCGACGAGATCCGGCCGTGGCCGGTCCGTCAGGACGTGTTCTCCAACCGCCGGGCCGGCTTCGACATCCGCACCTACCGGCTGTGCCGCCGGATTCTGATGTTCCATCACTTCCCCGAACTCGGCCCGGATCCGGTACCGGTGCGGGCCACCGTGCTCGACCACCAGCCCGACCCGGTGGCCACCAAGCTGACCGCGCTGCGAGAGCGGGGCTACGTACGGGACGGCTCCGGCTACCGCCAACTGGACAATCCCGCCCTCACCTTCACCTACTCAGCTCGTGTCGTCTCCGCCGCGCCGGGTCCGCTGACCGCCGAACTCGGCGACAGCGTGCCGCAGTTGACCGGCGGCCACCGGTGGACCGACCTCGACGGCGAGGGCATCCCCGGGCTGCTGGCCGAGCAGGGCGGCACCTGGTACTACCGGCCCAACCTCGGCGGCGGACTGCTCGGCGCCCCGCGCCCGGTCGACCCGCTGCCCTCCGGCGCCTCGCTGTCCCGTGGCTGGCAGTTGATGGACCTCGCCGGTGAGGGCCGCCCCGCGCTGACCGCGCTGGCCACCGCAACACCCGGCTTCCACCGGCGCCAGGACGACCTGGGCTGGGGTGCGTTCACGCCCTTCGACGCCCTGCCCGACCTGCCGTGGAACGATCCCGCCCTGCGCTTCGTCGACCTCACCGGCGACGGGCTCAGCGACGTGCTGCTGACCACCTCCGAGGGCTTTCGCTGGCACCCCTCGCGCGGCCCTGACGGCTTCGGCGACAGCACGGTGGTGGCCGCCGAACTCACCGAGGAACGGGGGCCGTTGCTGGTCTTCGCCGACGCCGCGCAGAGCGTCTACCTCGCCGACATGACCGGGGACGGCCTGACCGACCTGGTGCGGATCGGCAACGGCGAGATCGCCTACTGGCCGAGCCTGGGGCACGGCGTCTTCGGCCCGAAGGTGTCGATGGCTGGCGCACCGGCGTTCGACCACCCGGACCGCTTCGACCAGCGCCGTGTGCACCTGTCCGACGTGGACGGCAGCGGCCCCGCCGACCTGCTGTACGTCGGTCCGGACGGCTGCCGGGTCTGGTTCAACGAGTCCGGCAACGCCTGGAGTTCGCCCGAGCCGATCGACGCCTTCCTGCCGTCCGACCAGACCTCCGGTTCCGTCTCCGTGGCCGACGTGCTCGGCAGGGGCACCGCCTGCCTGGTGGTCGCCGAGCCGCGCCCCGACGGCGAACCGCAGCTGCGCTACCTGGACCTGATGGCCGCGGGCAAGCCGCATCTGATGACGGCGATGGACAACGGGATGGGGCTGCGCACCAGCACGCGGTATGCGTCCTCGACCGCCTTCTACCTGGCTGACAAGGCCGCCGGGCAGCCCTGGTTCACCACCCTGCCGTTCCCCGTCATGGTCGTCGCCGAGACCCGCGCCGAGGACACCGTCGCCGGCACCACCCTCGCGACGACGCACCGCTACCGGCACGGCCACTACGACGGCGTGGAACGGGAGTTCCGCGGCTTCGGCTACGTCGAGGACCGCGACGACCTGTCCGCCGTCGGCCCGACCGACCCGCTGCGCCAGCCGACTGCGGTGGTGCGGCGGTGGCAGCACACCGGGTGGTACGGCGAACTGGGGCGGGTGTCAAGGCAGTTCGAGACGGAGTACTGGGGCGCGGGCACGGATGCGGGGGTCGGGCCGCTGCTGCCGGACACGGTGTTGCCCGCGGGGCTCAGTGCGGCGGAGGAGCGGGAGGCCGTGCGGGCGTTGCGGGGGCACACGCTGCGCGAGGAGATCCATACCGAGCCGATGGCGGACGGGAGTTGGGGGAGTCCGTACAGCGTCACGGAGCACAGCTACACGCTCCACGTGACGCAGCCGCGCGGATGGGGTTCGTACGCCGTGCTGTTCGCCACCCCCGCCGAGACACTGACCGTGCACACGGAGGGCGATCCGGCCGACCCGCGGATCGAGCACCAACTGCAACTCGACGTGGACGACTGGGGCAACGTGCTGCGCTCGGCGCACGTCTCCTACCCGCGCCGCGCGGCCACCGACCCCGAGCAGCTGCGGCTGCACATCACCTCGGGCGAGCAGGACGTCGTGAACGACATCGGGGAGACCGGCCGTTGGCGGGTGGGACTGCCGGTGGAGCACCGCGACTACGAGATCGGCGGCGCGCCGCAGCCCGCCGATACCGCGCAGGGCGTGTTCACCGAGACCGAGGTGCGTGCCGCACTGACGAGGGCGGCGGCTGCTCCTGAAGTGCCCTACCAGGATGCGCTGTCCGGAGGGCCGCAACGGCGACTGATCGCCCGGAACCTCCAGACGTACTACAGCGACGACCTGTCCGCCGAACTCCCGCTCGGCTCCGTGGGGTTGCGAGCGCTGCCCTGGCGCGGCCTCCAACAGGCCTACGCCCCAGGCCACATCGCCGCGCTGTTCGGCGACCGGGTGGACGACGCGGCGCTGGCCGCGGCGGGTTATGTGGCGCGCGACGGAGGCTGGTGGGTGCCGTCGGGACGGCAGGTGCCCGACCCGGAGCACTTCTATCTGCCGGTCGAGACCGTCGACCCGTTCGGCAGTGTGTGGACGACCGGGTACGACGTTCATTGGTTGCGGCCGGTGCGGGTGGCGGATCCCGGGGGCAACACCGTCGAGGTCGAACTGAACTACCGGCTGCTGGCGGCATGGTTGATGACCGACGCCAACGGTCTGCGGAGCGGGGTGCGGTTCGACGAGGTCGGTCGGGTCGTCGCCACCGCGGTCATCGGCAAGAACGGCGACGGCGATGTACTCGACCTGGACTCCGCCGAGGTATCGGACTCCGACGACCCGACCTCGTCCGTGACGTACCACTTCGACCGGATCCCCGTGTCCTTCCGCACCTCTTCCCGGGAGCGGCACGGCGCGGCCAACCCCCGGTGGCAGGAGAGTTGGACGTACGTCGACGGCACCGGCCGCGCGGTGCTGACAAAGGCGCAGGCTGAACCGGCGGGCAACCAGGCGGCGTCGCGCTGGGTCGGCACCGGCCGGACCGTCCACAACAACAAGGGCAACCCGATCAAGCAGTACGAGCCCTATTTCGCGCCCGACGAGACCTTCGACACGGAGGCGGAGCTGGTGCTGCGCGGGGTGACCTCGGTGCTGTACTACGACCCGCTGAACCGGCTGATCCGCACCGACAACCCGGACGGCACCTTCGCGACCGTGCGGTTCGACGCGTGGGAGGAACAGGAGTGGGACGGCAACGACACCGTGCTGGAGAGCGATTGGTACGCACAGCGGATCGCTCTGCCGACCGACGACCCGAGGTACACGGCCGCCAACGCCACCGCGCCACACGCGGCCACCCCGTCCCGGACCCGGTTCGACACCCTCGGCCGACCGCACGCGACCGTACGGGACAACGGTGCCGGGGTGCTGTTCGAGACCGTCACCGGGCGCGACGTACAGGGCCATGAGCTGACCACCACCGATCCGCGCGGACTACTGGTGCTGGAGCGGCGCTACGACATGCTCGGCCATCAGGCGTACTCCCGCGGAAGCGACTCCGGCGAGCGGTGGCAACTGCTGGACGTCGCGGAGAAGCTGGTGCTCGGCTGGGACGGCCGGGGCACGGCCACCCGCTGGCGGTACGACGCGCTGCGGCGCCCGACACACGCCTACGCCACGCCGGCCGGGGCCGCGGAACGCCTGCGGGTGCTGCATTTCTACGGGGAGTCGCAGAGCGACGGGCAGGCGCACAACCTGCGCAACCGCCCCTGCGCGGTCTTCGACGGTGCGGGGCTGCTGCGGACCCTGGACGTGGATCTGCAGGGCAACACCGTCTCGGAGGAGCGGCAACTGGCCACCGATGCGGGGACCGAGCCGGACTGGTCTCCGCTGGCGGAGATCGCAGACCTCGCGAGCGCTCTGACGGCCGCCGCCCCTCGGCTGGAGGCCACGCCGTACCGGACCACAGCCTCCTACGACGCCCTCAACCGCCCCGTCCAGGTCACCGCGCCCGACGGCAGCGTCACCCGGAACACGTACAACGAGGCCAATCTGCTGGAGCGCGTGGAGGTGCGCGAGGCAGGCGCGGCCGACTGGACGCCGATGGTGACCGACCTCGACTACAACGCACGCGGCCAGCGCACCCTGATCGCGCTGGGCTGCGGTGCCCGCACTGCCTACACCTACGAGCCGGACACCTTCCGGCTGTCCGTCGTGGACGCCAGAGGCGCGGGCGGTGAGCGGCTGCAACTGCTGCACTACACCTACGACCCGGTGGGTAACGTCGTCGTGGCCGACGACGCGGCACAGGACACCTTGTTCTTCGCCAACGCGGTGGTGCCCGCCTCCCGCGTGTACGGCTACGAACCGACCTACCGGCTGGCGACGGCGGCCGGCCGTGAGCACATCGGCCAGAACAGCCCAGGCCAGCCGGGGCCCGACGGCCCGACGCTGTACCAGGTGCCGCACGTCAACGACGCGACGGCGATGCGGCGCTACACCGAGACCTACCACTACGACGCGGCAGGCAATATCGAGCGGGTCGTGCATTCGGCGGGCAGCGACGGGAGTTGGACCCGGCGGTACTCCACGGCGGCCGATGGCAACCGCCTGCTGGCCACCTCGGTGCCCGGCGACGCGGACGGGGTGTTCTCGGCGGCCTACACCTACGACCCGGTCGGCAACATGACCTCGATGCCGCACCTCTCCCGGCTCGACTGGGACGCCGACGACCGTCTGGTCACCGCGGCCCTCGGCGGCGGTGGCACCGCGTCCTACCAGTACGACTCCCAGGGCGCCCGGGTGCGTGCCACGGTCACCAGCGGTGGCACCGTCGAAACCCGTGTCTACGTCGGCCAGTTCGAGCACTACCGGAAGACAGTCGCAGGCAGGACCGTAACCGACCGGGACACCTCGCATGTCATCGACGGCACGCACCGGGTCGCCGTCCTGGACACCACGACGATCGACGACGGCGCCACCGTCGCCGAGCCGTTGCCGGTGGCGCGCTATCAGCTCGCCGACCAACTCGGCAGCACCACCGTCGAGTTGGACGACACATCGGGCGTCATGTCGTACGAGGAGTACCACCCGTACGGCACCACGTCCTTCCGCTCCGCGAAGGGTGCCGCGCAGGTCAGCCTCAAGCGCTACCGGTTCAGCGGCAAGGAGAACGACGCCGAGACGGGGTTCTACTACCACGGAGCCCGCTACTACGCGGCCTGGCTCGGCCGATGGACCAGTACCGACCCGGTGCAGCCGAGCAGCAGCGGAAACCCCTACGCCTACGGTGCGTTCAATCCGCTGCGCTTCACCGACCCGGACGGCCGCAGCGAGAAGGACATCGTGTCGAAGATGGCGGACGCCTACCGGGGCAAGGCGGTGCAGATCAAGGAGTTCACCAAGCAGGCAGCCCAGGTGGGCGACATCAAGCCGTACAACCAACAGGGACGTGCGGGCTGGTCGACGGTCTGGCGGAACTGGCGCAAGGGCGTGCGGCTCACCGAGGCCGAACACCCGCTGGCGGGCGCGGCGGTCAAGGTTTTCAACAAAGCCTGGAAATACAAGGAAGCGACCACGATCGTCATCGAGCGGGATATCGCCACGATGAAGACGGTCATCGACAAGCGCCTGATCAAGGCGGTGAAGTCCGGGGCGATGGGTATGGCGGAATTCGCGGACAAGTCCAAGCGCGCCTTCCTGAAGGCCTACGACTCGAAACGCGCCCAGAATCCGTTCGGCGCGTCGGCCGCGCCCCGGGAGAAGGTCGTCGAGGCGATCGACAAGGCGACCCAGGAGGCGCTGCCCCAACTGGCCAAGAAGGGCGAACAGGCCGGTGCGAGCACCACGAAGATGCTGACCGCTCTCAAGAAGGAGGCGACCGGGGTGAAATCGTTCCTCGGGGAGGCCTCGCACGCGGTGATGCCCCAGCTGAAGTCGGTGACCGCGGCCTCGCACGAGGCGGCACCCGTACTCAAGGCGGTGGCCAAGGAGAGCAAGTTCGCCGGAAAGCTCGTACCCGGGATCGGCACCGCCCTGTCGGTGGCCGCCGTGGCGTCCGACCTGAAGAACAAGGACTACTTGCAGGCCGGTATCGACAGCATCGCGGCGGTCCCCGGGATCGGCAACGTCGTGGCCGGGATCGACATGGGCGTACAGGCCGTCGTCGATCACATCGCGATTCCGCTCATCCACACCAACAAGCCGTTCCGGGCTTTCATGACCCGGCTCTTCAACTGATCCAGCCGGCCAACTTATCTGACTGATCGTCAGTCCTGCGAGAACGTGGCGGTGTCACGACGCCCCGCAGGCGCGCGCAACGGCCCATGAGCTGCCACACCTCCGCTCACCGGCCTTCAAAGACTCAGGCGCAACAAGAACGGGTGGGACCATGACCAGCGAGGCCACTGAAGCCATCGCACGTACGGGAGTTGTCAGCGGCCGGGTGACCCATGCGGACGGCGCCCCCGCCGTCGCGGTGACCGTGTCCGTGACCGCGAGGAAACTGCGCTCGGCGGCGCCGTTGGGGCAGGTCGCCACCGACGCGTCCGGCGCCTATCAGTTGGAGTTCGTCATCCCGGCCGGTACCACGGCCTTCGTGGTGGAGGCGGACGCGGAGGGGCAGGACCCGGTCCAGGTCGTACGCCCGGTCTCCGGCCCCCTGGAGGGCGTCGACTTGACGCTGGCCGAGGTCCAAGGGCCGAGCGACTACGCCCGACTCCTCGCCGAGGTCACCCCGCTGCTCGCCGGCACCGCCCTGACCGACCTGGTCCAGGACGACACCCACGACGACCTGACCAATCTCGCCGTGGCCACCGCCCGGCTCCCCCGGCAGATCGGCGATCTCGCCGCCGCGACCCGCCTCGCCCAGGTCACCGGCCGGAGTGCGGAGGCCTTCTACGGCCTGCTGTCACAGGATCTGCCCGCCGACATCCCGAGGCTGGCGCACCGGACCACCGAGCAGGTGTCCGCCGCGCTGGCCAAGGCGGCCGACGTGGGCACGATCGCCTCCGCCGAGGGCGCCGACGCGATCCTGAAGGCGGTCCGCGCGGTCGACCTCGGGCTCGCCCCCGACGGTACGGCCGTCCCGTCCGCCACCGCGTCCGCCAACGGCGCCTCGGCCGCACCGCGGTCCCCGCTGGCCGCCGTCTTCGGCGTTGCCGTGGCCGACCCCGCAGACCGCGAGCGGCTGTACAACACGTACCTGGACGAGGGCCGGTCGGCCCGGTCGGCCGCCTTCGTCGCGGACCGGGCCCACGACGACCGCCTCAGCCTGGCGCTGCACGTGGGCTCGCTCACCGACAACAACGCGCCGCTGGTGCGGAGCGTGCTCGCGCGGTTCGACAGCGATGAGCTGACCGAGCCCCGTGATCTGGTCAAACTGGACGGCGCCTGGGAGCAGTTGGTCACCGAGACCGGCGGCGCACCCAGGACCGCGCCGCGTGCCCGGGCTACCTCGCCCACGGCCGACCCCGCCACTGGCGCCACTGTCACGGCCACCGCTGCCGCCTCCGCCGACGACCTCTCCGCGTACGTCGAGAAGATCCGCACCCGGGTAGCGAAGGCGTACCCCACCCCGCACATCGCCTACAAGCTCGCCTCGGACCCCGAGCACGCCGAGGCACCCGCCACCGGATTCCTCGCCGCCAACCCGGACTTCGACCTGATCACCACCCCGGTGACGGCCAGTGCCGTGCCCGACCCCGCTGCGCGCGCCGAACTGGGCGCCATCCAGCGGACGTTCAAGGTGGCACAGACCTACGACGCGATGCAGGCGCTGCGGGCCAAGGGCTACACCTCGTCGTACGACATCGCCTCGATCGGTGCCGACAGCTTCGCCCGGAACGTCGAGGGCAGCCTCGACGCCGTCACCGCCAGGCAGGTGCACGGGCGCGCCACTCAGGTGCACGCCGCCGCCGTGAACCTGCTCGCGGAGATGCGGACGGCCACACAGGTGCCGGTGCCGTGGCTGCCGGGCACCGGCGCCGCGACCGCTGCCGATGGCACGGCCCCTGGTTCTGCCGAGACCTCTGCCGACGCCACCGCGAGCCTCGTCCAAGTCCCCGACTGGGAAGACCTGTTCGGCTCGGCCGACTACGCAGTCGTCGAGGAGTACCGCTCCGTCTACGGCCAAGGCGCCTACCTGGTGGACCTGTTGTACTACCTGCGCCGGCTCGGCCACGGCCGGATGCCGGTCCCGGACCAGCCGGACGACCCGAGCGTCCCGCGCAGCCCCACCGAGGACGGCTACCTCGCGCTCGCCCTCTACGCGCGCCGCCCCGACCTGTGGGACCTGGAGATCACCAAGGAGAACACCGAGCTCTCCGTCCCCTACATCGACCTGGTCAACGAGCTGCTGGAATCGGCCGTCGCGCCGGACACCGAGGTGCCGGCCGCCGAACGCCAGAGCAGCGGCAGCGGCGACGAGCTGCGCATCCAGCCGCAGTTCGTGAACGCGGCAGCGTACGACAAGCTGCGGGCGGCCGTCTTCCCCTGGGACCTGCCGTTCGACCTGTGGCGGGAGCAGACCGTCACCTTCCTCGACCACCTCGGGGTGAACCGCCGCACTCTGCTGGACACGCTGGGCACCGGCACGCTCGACGCCGACCGGAGCAGCGCGCTGCGCACCGCCGAGAACCTGGGCCTGTCCTTCAACGCCCGGCGGATCATCGCCGGCGAGGCGCTCACCCCGAGCCGCAGTCTCGCCGAGTTCTACGGTCGTCCCGTCACCACCAGCGACCTCGACCTGGCGACCCGGCTGTCCAACGTCCGCACCCTGCTGGACACCGCGGGCCTGGGCTACGGCGAGCTGACGGACCTGCTCGGCACCCGGTTCGTCAACCCCGGCCGGACGCTGACGATCCTGGCGGACGCGGAACTGCCGTACGACACCACGAAGATGACACTCCAGGGTCTGAGCACCGCCGCCCTGGACCGTCTGCACCGCTTCGTGCGACTGCTGCGCGCGGTCGGTGGCACCGCCGCCGAACTGGACCGGCTGATCCAGGCCGCGGACGGCTCCGGGCTCCTGGACGCGGCGGCCCTGCGCTCGATCGCGGCGGCCCGCACCCTCGCGGACCGGCTGAACATCCCTGTGGAGCAGGTGCTTTCGCTGGTCCGGCCGCTGGACACCTACGTCCACCCGGCCGCCGACGAGCAACTGCCGCTGTACGACCGGCTGTTCCTGGACGCCTCCGTGGTCAGCACGCCGCCCGGCCAGGCCAGCCCGTTCGCGCTGAACGCCGACCGCACGGAGCTCGCGGTCACCGGCAGCCTGGACTCCCCGGCGGTGTCGGCGGCGCTGCTGGCCGTACTCCAGGTCTCCGACGCCGAGTTGACCGCGATGGTCGGCGGCCCGGACGCGGCCGTCGCGGGCAAGACACTGAACCGCGCCAACCTGACGATCCTGCACGCCGTCGTCACGCTCGCCAGGGCCCTCGACCTGAGCATCCCCGACCTGCTCCGGCTGGCCAGGATCAGCCCCACCGGCGCCGCCTGGGCGGCGCTCGCCCCGACGACCGCGTCCTCCTTGACGCGCTCCTCGGAGCTCGGCAGCGGTCAGGTCATGTCGCTGCCGGCCGACTCCGCAGCCCCGCCACCGCACAACGAGCCGGCCGCCGGGGACCTGTCCGGTCCGGCCGGCGGGGGAACCGGCGACGGGCCCCCGATCATCCCAGGAGCGGCGGGCATCGCCCTGGAGACACTGCTGGCCTCGGTGACCGCCTTCCTGGACCTCATCGGTCCCGTGCTGGCGGCCGGCTTCACCGTGCCGGACATCGACGCGGTCCTGACCGCGACCTACCCGGCCACCGGCGGCCCGGTGCCCGACGACGCGGCGCTCGCCACCACCCTCACCGCACTGCGGGCCGCGCTCCAGACCGTCTTCCGGCAGACCGCCACCGACACCGACGACAAGGGCACCCTGACCGGCAAGCAGCTCTCCCTGCTCGGCTGGGACAGCGCCCTGGTGCAGGAGGCGGTCTCCACCCTGCTGGGCTCCACCGTGTACAGCACCCCGCTGGCCGCGCTGCCCACCGCGGTGTCGCTGCCGCTGACCCTCCCGGTCCGCTACCAGGGCGGCGACCAGCCCGGCGAGGGCCGGCTGCTGTTCACCGGCCCGATGGACGACACCCAGAAGCAGCAGTTGCTCGACCTGTCCGCGCCGACCGACACCGCGTACCGCACGGCCGTCGAAGCTCTCTACCAGGCTCCCCGGACCTTCGTGACCGGCCGGATGAAGTGCTTGCGCCCGCCCGTGTTCAGCGGCCCGTTGACCGTGCTGCCGCCCGGCTACCAGATCCCGGCGGCCCTGTCGGGCAAGGTGTTCTACGACGCCACCGCACGGGCGCTGCGCTCCCGCACGTACCTGACCGCCGCCGAGCTGACGTCGCTGTCCACCGCGCCCGGCGCCGACTCGCACGTGGCCGACGCGGTGACCGCCCTGGGCACGGCTCAGGAGGCACCGGCCCAGCCGGGCAACGCCTTCCTCACGGCGGACGACCTCACGCCGCTGTTCGCCCCGGGCGTCACCCCCGCCGACCGCTTCCACCTCGCGCTCGGCCGGCTCAACCCGTATCTGCGGCGCACCCTCAGCGTGACCGCTGTCGTCCAGCAGCTCGGCCAGGCCGCGGCCCTGGACCCGGCCGCCGCCCAGGAGTTGATCGCGGGCGCGCTGCTCAACCCGGCGGGGAAGCCGGTCGTCGAGGACTTCCTGCTGCCGGAGTTCGCCGGCAGCGACACGGCGGTGACCGTCGGCCGGGCCGCGTTCGGCACGCAGTTCGACCGGCTGGCCCGGATCCACCGGGTGGCGCTGGTGGTCAACCGGCTGCGGCTGACCTCGGACCAGATCGCCTTCGTCGTCGCCTTCGACTCCGCCGGCGGCTGGCTGGACATCAACGCACTGCCGTCCACCCGGGTACCGGTCGCGGCCGGCTTCCCGGCCCTGCGCGCCCTGACCGAACTGATCTCGGTCCGCGACGCGACTCCCGGCGGCATGCCCACCGTCCAGGCCGCGGTCGGCCGCGCGCTGACCACCGGCGCCGCCGTGGCGGACGTACTCGGCGTCTTCGGCTCGTACGCCGCCTGGGACACCGCCGACCTGGCGGCCGTCGCGGCGAGCCGCCAACTCACCGCCGCCGCCCAACTGGCCAGGCCCGCCGCCCTGCTGGCCCTCATCCGGGGCTACCGCCTGCTCGGCAGGCTCGGCGTCTCCGGCGCCCGCGCCACGCTGTGGCTCACCCCCGAGCCCACGCCGGAGGCCGGACAGGCGGCCTGGGGCGCGGCCAAGGCGCTGCACTCCAACGCCGACTGGCTGAAGGTGGCCGGGCCGCTCCAGGACCTCGTCCGCAACAGCCGGCGGGCGGCGCTGGTGTCGTATCTGATGGCGAATCCGTTGACCTATGTGCCGTCCAGCGGCGGCGAGTCGCTGGCGCCCGCGGCCGCCGCCCAGGATCCCGTGCCGCACTGGACCGACTCCGACGGTCTGCACGACTACTTCCTGATCGACGTCGAGATGAGCTCCGGACAGCTCACCACCCGGGTCGCCCAGGCCGTCTACACCGTCCAACTGTTCGTGCAGCGCCAGCTCATGCACCTGGAGAGCGTCTCGACCTACGGTGACGACGAGCTGTGGGCGCAGTGGGAGTGGATGAAGCAGTACCAGCTCTGGGCGGCCAACCAGAAGATCTTCCTGTACCCGGAGAACTACTTCGAGCCCGACCTGCGCGCGGACAAGTCACCGATCTTCAGAGACCTGGAGACCGAGCTGACGCAGAAGGACCTCACCGACGACAACGTCCAGGAAGCCCTGGCCAACTACCTCGACGGACTGGACGAGGTGGCCCGGTTGCAGCCCAGCGGGCTGTACAACGACAAGGCGCCGAACAGCGCCGTCGGCGACTACTCCGGCGAGACCGTGCATGTCCTTGCCCGCAGCGAGTCCGACCCCAAGGCGCACTACTACCGCACCTGGGTGAACCGGCTCTACTGGACGCCGTGGCAGAAGGTCAACCTGGACATCAACGGCGACTCGATGACCATGGGGATGTGGAACAAGCGGCTCTACCTGTTCTGGCCCACCTTCATCCCGGACGCGGACCCACAGGTCATCCATGCGCTGCCGGACGGCACCAACACGGCCAACGACGTGAAGCCGGCCCCGAAGCACTGGCGGATCCAGCTCAACTGGAGCGAGTACCGAAACGGCGCGTGGACGCCCAAGCGGATCTCCGGCGAGACCCTCGACACGAACATCGTGCTGCCCGACTCCTATGCCTCCTACACCGACGACCACGCCGTCGTCGCCTTCAGTTCCGAGAACACCCAGGCGTACATGTTCCGCCCGGACGTGGACTACTACAGTCACGAACCGGTGATCTGGGCGCACTACAACCGGAGCTTGAAGGTGAAGAGCTCGGCCCCCGGCGCCATCGCGTCGTTCAGTTGGGTCTGGGGCCGGTTCAGGCTCAGCAAGCGTCGTGGCACGCTCGTCACCGATCAGCTGGAATGGGCCATCGCCGAGGTGGGCCGGCGGAAGAGCGGAACCCCCGACGACCCGATCGGCATGATCTTCGGAGAGGGCCGATACGGGCTCACCAGTGCACCGCCCGGAGCCAACACCGTCAACAACGACTGGGTGGAGGACCAGAGCGGCAAACAGGTGCGCAACCAGTTGTACGCGCCGTACGAGAGCTTCTTCTACGACAGCGCCGATGCGTCGACCGCTCCGTCGACCTGGCTGCTCCTGGAGAAGACCCCGACCTCCCTGCCGTTCCGGGTGGTCCGGGACCACCAGACGATCATGCTCCCCACCGACTACCTGCTGATGTTCGCCGACAGCGAGCGGACCTACGTGATGCGGACGCGGGACATCGAGGACCCGGAGGCGCGGATCTGGCACTACGAGTTCATCCCCAACTACCACCCGCACGTCGAGCTTCTGAAGACGCGGCTCGACGGCCTCGGTCTCGACTCGATCTTCGACCGGGACCTTCAGCTCAACCCCGAGGCGCAGGGCGTCTATCAGTCCTTCGCCGATCGCTATGCACCCGGCGACCTCGTGCAACTTCCCTACCCCGAGGAGCCGTTCGCCTTCGAGTCCTCGGCGCCGTACGCGGGCTACAACTGGGAGCTGTTCTTCCACGCCCCGCTGTACCTGGCCGAACGGCTCTCCACCGACCAGCAGTTCAAGGCCGCGCAGACCTGGTTCCACCGGATCTTCGATCCCACGGACCGGCACGGCGGCGGGGCACCGGGCCGGTTCTGGCGGACCAAGCCGTTCTATCTGACCTCCACCGACCCGGACGATCCCAACGGCTACCAGCAGCAGCGCATCGAGGAGATCCTCAAGAGGGTGGCGGCCGGCGGATCGGTGGAGTCCGCCGAGGTCGACGCCTGGCTGGCGGACCCGTTCCAGCCGGACGTGGTGGCCCGGATGCGGACGACCGCGTACCAGAAAGCCGTGGTCATGAAGTACCTGGACAACCTGATCGCCTGGGGTGACCAGCTCTTCCGGCAGGACACGCTGGAGTCGGTCAACCAGGCGACCCAGTTGTACATCCTGGCGTCGGAGTTGCTCGGGCGCCGCCCGGACGAGGTGCCGCAGGTGCCGGCCGCCGAGCCGATGACGTACCGGAAGATGACCTCCTCGCCGCTGTCGGGGGGTGGGACGGCGGGCGTCGCGGCGGCTCCCGTGACCGACCCGGCCCACGTCGTCGCCGAGAGCCTTCAGCCGGCCGCCGTCTCCAGCGCCGCGCCCTCCCTCGCCCCCGGTCTCGGCATCCGGTGGCTCGACTACTTCGGCATCCCCCGCAACGAGAAGCTGCTGTCCTACTGGGACACCGTGGACGACCGGCTGTTCAAGATCCGCAACGGTCAGAACATCGACGGAGTGGTCCGCCAGACCGCGCTGTTCGGCGCCGTCATCGACCCGTCCATCCTGGTCAAGGCGACGTCCGCGGGCGTGGATCTGGCCACCGTGCTGGACGACATGAGCGCGCCGCTGCCGCACTACCGGTTCGGCCCGATGATCGCCAAGGCCAAGGAGTTCACGAACGAGGTCAAGTCCTTCGGCGCCGCACTCCTGTCCGCACTGGAGAAGCGGGACGGCGAGGAGCTGGCCCGGCTGCGCTCCACGCACGAACTGTCGCTGCTCAACGCTGCGTTGGACGTGAAGAAGAAGCAGAAGACAGAGGCCGAGGACTCCTACAAGGCGATCAAGGACTCCCAGGCCATCGCGCAGGACAAGGAGCGTTACTACAAGCTCAAGACGCAGAACCGGCTGAACGACAAGGAGGTCACGGCCAGCGACCTCAACAAGTCGGCGGTGACCTACCAGACGGTCGCGGCGGGTGTGCACACCGCGTCGGCGGGTCTGTCGGTGTTCCCCGAGATCAAGATCGGCTCGCCGATGACGGTGGGCGCCAGCTTCGGCGGCTCCAACCTCAGCGCCTCGCTGTCCGGCATGGCCAACAGCATCCAGGCGTTCCTGGCGGCCGACACCATGAAGGCCCAGCAGTCCGCGACCCTCGGCGGCTACGACCACCGGTGGGACGACTGGGACTTCCAGCGGCACCAGGCGGTACTGGAGGTCTCCCAGTACGACACCCAACTGACCGCGGCCCAGGTGCGCAAGGACATCGCGCAGAACGAACTGGACAACCAGAAGCTCCAGATCACCAACGCCCAGTCCGACGGCGCCTTCCTCTACTCCAAGTACACCAACCAGGAGCTCTACGACTGGATGGTCGGCCGGCTGTCGACCGTCTACTTCCAGGCCTACCAGCTCGCCTACGACGTGGCCAAGCGCGCCGAACGCGCCTACCGCCACGAACTGGGCCTGGGTGACTCGAACTTCATCCAGTTCGGCTACTGGGACAGCCTGCACAAGGGGCTGTTGTCGGGGGAGCGGCTGGCCGCCGACCTGAACCGGCTGGACGCCGCCTACTACGAAGGCAACGCCCGGGAGTTCGAGCTGTCGAAGCGGATCTCACTGGCGCAGTTCGACCCCGAGGCGCTGCTCGGTCTGAAGGAGACCGGACGGGCGTACATCTCGCTGCCCGAGGCGCTGTTCGACCTGGACACCCCCGGCCACTACATGCGGCGCATCAAGTCGGTCAGCATCACGGTCCCCAGCGTGTCGGGCCCGTACAGCGGAGTGAACCTGACCGCGACGCTGCTCAGCAGCACGGTCCGGGTGGAGTCCCGGCTCAACAACGGCAAGTACGCCCGCAGCGCGTCCGACACCCGGTTCCGCGACTTCACCGGGCCGATCGAGTCGATCGTGACCAGCACCGGACAGGAGGACTCCGGCCTGTTCGAGACGAACCTGCGCGACGAGCGGTTCCTGCCGTTCGAGGGCGCGGGCGCGATCGGCGAATGGCAGCTGTCGCTGCCGGACGAGTTCCGGCAGTTCGACTACGAGACGATCAGTGATGTGGTGCTGCACGTGCGCTACACCGCCCGCGACGGCGGCAACACGCTGGGCACGGCGGCGGTGAGCGAACTGCGGTCGGCCGTCAACGGCTGGCTGCACGCGGGCGGTGGCAAGGGCCTGCACCGCACGTTCAGCGCGCGCCGAGAGTTCCCCGACCAGTGGAGCCGCTTCCTGGCCACCGCGCCGGGCACCCCTGCGGCGCTCACGTTCACCATCTCGCGGACCCGCTTTCCGTACCTCTTCCGCGACGAGACGATCAAGCTCGCCTCGCCGGAGCTGGTACTGGTGCTGTCGGCCGACCTCGTGGCCGACAACAGCAAGCGGTACGTGTCCGCCTACCCCGGTGGCGGCCGGCTGACCGTCACCCTCACGGGCCCGGGCGGCACCCCGCACGCGGACGGCACTCTCGTGGCCGATCCCGGGCTCGGCGGACAGCCGCACGCCGGCTTCGACAACATCGCCGGGAAGGTGACGGAGACCGGCCAGGACTGGGTGATCACCATTCCGGCGGCTCAAATCGCCGCGCTCGCACCCGAGTTGCTCAAGGACGGCCGGCTGAACCCGGACGCGGTGGCGGACATGCTGCTCGTCTGGAACTACTCCGTGGAGAAGGTGAACGAGGCGTGACGACCTCTTCTACGGCGCCGGGTACTACGCCGGTTGGGACGCCGGGGGTGGCAGTACCCGGTGTCGGGCCCGCGGTCGGCGGCCGACGGCCGGCTCGTAGCGCCGTGGCTCCCACGGGAGACTCGGCTGGTGCTCGGTCGGCGGTGGCCGCAACCGCAACACCAGCCGCAGCCGCAGCCGCAGCCGCAGCCGTCGCCACCGGCACCTGGTCCGCGACCACCCCCGCGCCCTTCGCCGGATTCTGGGCGCAGGCCGACGGCGCCGCCGTGCAACTGCTCGACGGCCGGGTGCTGATCGCGGGCGGCGAGGACGGCGGCCGCCACCCGTTCGCCGACGCGGCGTTGTTCGAGCCCGTCGGTGGTGCCTGGTCGCGTACCGGCTCCCTGTGGACCGCGCGCCGGCTGCACACCTCGACCCGGCTGGCCGACGGACGGGTGCTGGTGGTCGGCGGCATCGGCATCGCGCCCGCCTTCCCCGCCCAGGGGCTGGTCTCCGCCGAGATCTACGATCCGGCGACCGGTCGGTGGACCAGGACCGGCGACCTGCGTCAGGGGCGCTTCTCGCACTCCGCGACGCTGCTCAAGGACGGCCGGGTGCTGGTCGCGGGCGGCTGCGCGGCACGCTCGGCGCAGTCCAACGGGTCTTTGCGCTCAGCCGAGTTGTACGACCCGGGCACCGGTCAGTGGACGACGACCACGCCGCTCACCGACGCGCGCTTCGGCCACCCGGCGGTCCGCCTGTCGGACACCGGCGGCCGCGTGCTGGTGGTCGGCGGCGTGCTGACGATCGGGCAGGGCCGGCACGCGGCTCTCGGCTACTGCGAGGCGTACGACCCGGTCACCGCGAAGTGGACGCCGACCGCCAGTCTTGCCAACCAGCGCAAGAGCCACCAGGCCACGCTGCTGGGCGACGGCACGGTGCTGGTCACCGGCGGGGACATGCGGGGCTTTGTGCCGGACAGCTGGACCTACGACCCCTACAGCCAGTGGACGAACGAACGCTACGACCCGGTCAGGGACACCTGGACGACGGAGACCGCGACCCTGGCGTGGGGGCGCAGCCACCACCGCGCGGTCCTGCTGGCCAAGGCCAGGACCGTCCTGATCGTCGGCGGCACCGACGACTCGTCCTTCGACGTCGGCTACCAGAACGCCGAGATCTTCGACCCGGTGGCCCGCGCCGCCTCCGCCGTCATCCCCACCGTCGAGGGCCGCTGGGCCCCGGCGGCGGTCGCCCTCGCGGACGGCCGCGCCCTCGTCCTCGGCGGCATCACCCTGTCGGGCGCGGCGGCGCCGGTGATCGGCGAGAACGTCATCACGGCGACGGCGGAGATCTTCACGCCGACGGGGTGGGCGCCGCCCACCTCATCGACCGTCACGGCCTCATCGACCGTCACGGCCTCATCGACCGCCACGGTCTCGGCGACCGTCGCCACGCCGGGAGCCCCGTCATGAGCCGGCCGGCACTGCTCACGGGCGGCGGGGAACCGCTCGCCGCCTCCGCCGCGCCGGCCGGGACCTGGTCACCCGCGGGGACGCTGCCGACCGGGATGCGCTGGTACGGGCAGGACGAGGGGCCCCAACTGCTCAAGGACGGACGGGTGTTGGTGGCCGGCGGGACGAACGTCGACTTCGCCTCGGTGGCCGACACGGCGCTGTACGACGCGGCGGCCGGCACCTGGTCGGCCGCCGGCCCGCTCGCCACCGCCCGCCGGATGCACAGCCTCACCGCGCTGCTCGACGGGCGCGCGCTGGCCGTGGGCGGCGTCACCGGAGGCCAGTCGTTCCCGGGCCCCGGGCTGGCCTCGGCGGAGCTGTTCGACCCGGAGTCCGGCACCTGGTCGCCGGCCGGACCGATGACGTACCCGCGGACCGGCCACAGCGCGACGCTGCTGCTCGACGGCCGCGTCCTGGTGACCGGCGGCCAGCACGTGCGCTCCGCCCGCTCCGAGCTGACCCTCACCACGGCAGAGCTGTTCGACCCGGAGACCGGCACCTGGACCACCACCGGCGCGATGAACGACGCGCGCTGGCATCACCAGGCCGTGCTGCTCGGGGACGGCCGCGTCCTGGCCATCGGCGGGCTGGCCGACATCGGCTACGCGAACACCACGGCGCTCGCGCTGTGCGAGGTGTACGACCCGGTGGCCGGTACCTGGTCACCGGCCGCGACGACGAGCGCGCCGCGCTTCGCCCACCAGGCGGTACGGCTGCTCGACGGCAGCGTGCTCACGGTCGGCGGCGGCTCCGCCCGGCTGGCCGACGACGGCACCTTCGACCCGTACAGCATGGCCTCCGCCGAGCGCTACGACCCCGGCGCCGACCGGTGGAGCGCCGAGCCCGGCATGCCCTGGGGCCGCAGTTACCACCGGGGTGTGCTGCTGCGCTCCGGCGACTACCTCGTCATCGCGGGCGCCGACGACGCCAACCTGGACGTCGGCTTCCGGAACGCGGTGCGCTACGACCCCGTCACTCGGCGGTGGACCCCCACCGGCGGGATGGTCAGCGGCCGTTACGCGTTCGGTGCGACCGCGCTCGCGGACGGCCGGGCGATCGCGGTCGGCGGGACCAGCCGGATGGGGTACTCCTGCGCTGTCCTCGGCCACGACGAGTACGTGCCGACCGCGGAGGTCTACACGCCATGACGGTGTCTCTCACCGAAGCCGCCAACGCCGTCCAGGGCCCCGGCAGTTGGGCCTCCGTCGGCGAACTGCCCTGGGCCCGCAGCCACTTCGGGGCCGACGGCGGCGGCGCCGTGCTGCTGGCGGACGGCCGGGTGCTGGTCGTCGGCGGTGCCGACGGCGCTCTCACCGCCACCGCGGAAGCCGCCGTCCTCGACCCCGCGGCCATGACCTGGACGGCCACCGGACCCCTGGCCACCGGCCGCCGGATCCACACGGCGACGCGGCTCAAGGACGGCCGGGTGCTGGTGGCCGGCGGCCAGCAGGGGGCGGTCGCCGATCCCCTCCGTCCGCTGGCCTCGGCGGAGATCTACCACCCGGCGTCCGGGACCTGGTCGGCGACCGGGGCGATGGCCCAGGGCCGGTTCGGTCACTCGGCCTCGCTGCTGCCGGACGGCCGCGTGCTGGTGGCCGGCGGCCACGGTCTGCGCACCCCGTCCGCCAACACGCCTTTGTATACAGCGGAGTTGTACGACCCGGACAGCGGCACCTGGTCCCCGGCGGCGCCCATGAACGACGCCCGCTTCCGCCACCCGGCGATCACCCTGCCCGACGGCCGGGTGCTGGTCGTCGGCGGCCTGGTGACGTTCCGTCCCGGCTACGGCGTCGGCCTCGCGTTCTGCGAGATCTACGATCCCGACACCCACACCTGGTCCCCGGCCGGCACCATGGCCACCCCCCGGCACAGCCACCAGGCCACCCTGCTGTCCGACGGCACGGTCCTGGCCACCGGCGGCGGCGACCCGGGCGCGGGGGCCGACAGCGGTTACGTCGACCCGTACAGCCGGGCCCTCACCGAGCGCTATCTCCCGGCGACCGACACCTGGATCCCGGACACCCCCATGCCCACCGGGCGCACCCAGCACTGCGCCTTCCCCCTCGCCGGCGGCCGTCTCCTGGTCGCGGGCGGCACCAACGACGTCACCCTCGACACCGGCTACCGGAACGCCGTCGTCTACGACCCCCTGACCCGCGCCTGGACACCCGCGGCCCCCATGGCCCTGCCACGCTGGCAGAGCGCCTTCACCTCGCTGTCCGACGGTCGCGCCCTCGTGGTGGGCGGTGCCGTCCGCAACGGCTACGCCGCCGCGCGGCTGGGCGACGACGTCCTCACCGCGACCGCGGAGGTCTTCACCCCGCCGCCCTGAGCGGCAGACGCCCCTCCGGGACGGCCTACCCTTGTCGTATGACCACCAGCAGCGACCGGAGCCCGGCAGTGGATGTTCAGCAGTCGAAGACGTACGAAGTGCGCACCTACGGGTGCCAGATGAACGTCCACGACTCCGAGCGATTGTCCGGGCTACTGGAGGACGCCGGTTACGTCCGCGCCCCCGAGGGGTCGGACGGGGACGCCGACGTGGTCGTCTTCAACACCTGCGCCGTGCGCGAGAACGCCGACAACCGCCTCTACGGCAACCTCGGCCGGCTCGCGCCGCGCAAGGTCTCGCGGCCCGGGATGCAGATCGCGGTCGGCGGCTGCCTCGCGCAGAAGGACCGCGACACCATCGTGAAGCGGGCGCCCTGGGTGGACGTCGTCTTCGGCACGCACAACATCGGCAAGCTGCCGGTCCTGCTGGAACGCGCGCGCGTGCAGGAGGAGGCGCAGGTCGAGATCGCCGAGTCGCTTGAGGCGTTCCCCTCGACGCTGCCGACCCGGCGCGAGAGCGCGTACGCGGCGTGGGTGTCGATCTCCGTCGGCTGCAACAACACGTGCACGTTCTGCATCGTCCCGGCCCTGCGCGGCAAGGAGAAGGACCGCCGCACCGGCGACATCCTCGCCGAGATCGAGGCCTTGGTCGACGAGGGCGTCTCCGAGATCACGCTGCTCGGCCAGAACGTCAACGCGTACGGCTCCGACATCGGCGACCGCGAGGCCTTCAGCAAGCTGCTGCGGGCCTGCGGGAAGATCGACGGCCTGGAGCGCGTCCGCTTCACGTCCCCGCATCCCCGCGACTTCACCGACGACGTCATCGCCGCGATGGCCGAGACGCCGAACGTGATGCCGCAGCTGCACATGCCGATGCAGTCCGGTTCGGACACGGTCCTCAAGGCGATGCGCCGCTCGTACCGCCAGGAGCGCTACCTGGGGATCATCGAGAAGGTCCGCGCCTCGATCCCGCACGCGGCGATCACGACCGACATCATCGTGGGCTTCCCCGGCGAGACCGAGGAGGACTTCGAGCAGACGCTGCACGCGGTGCGCGAAGCCCGCTTCGCCCAGGCCTTCACCTTCCAGTACTCCAAGCGGCCCGGCACGCCCGCGGCCACCATGGAGGGGCAGATCCCCAAGGAGGTCGTCCAGGCGCGCTACGAGCGTCTCGTCGCCCTCCAGGAGGAGATCTCCTGGGACGAGAACAAGAAGCAGGTCGGCCGCACCCTGGAGCTGATGGTCGCCGAGGGCGAGGGCCGCAAGGACGGCGCCACCCACCGCCTCTCCGGCCGCGCCCCCGACAACCGCCTCGTCCACTTCACCAAGCCGGACGTCGACGTCCGCCCCGGCGACGTGGTCACGGTCGAGATCACCTACGCCGCCCCGCACCATCTCCTCGCCGAGGGCCCCACCCTCGACGTGCGCCGCACGCGCGCGGGCGACGCATGGGAGAAGCGCAACGCCGCGGAGGCCGCGAAGCCGGTGGGCGTGATGCTGGGCCTGCCGAAGATCGGCGCACCGGAGCCGCTGCCGGTGGCCACGGGGAGCGGCTGCGGCTGCGACTGACCTCACGGTCATCGACTTGATGGTCACCGACGTCATACCTCACCGACGTGCTCATCGAGGACTGACGCCCGCCAGCCCCGCAGGGCTACGCTGGCGATCATGCTTGTAGCCGCCGCAGTCTGTCCCTGCCCGCCGCTCCTGGTGCCCGAGGTCGCCGCCGGTGCCGCTGCCGAGCTGGACGTCGCGCGTGCCGCGTGCACGGACGCGCTCGGGGTGCTGGCCGCCGCCCGGCCCGACCGGCTCGTGGTCCTCGGGCCCGCCGAGCAGAGCGGGCGCGGGCCGCATCCCGAGGGCACGCCGGGTTCCTTCCGGGGATTCGGCGTCGACGTGGACGTACGGCTGGGCGGTCGGGGGTCGGACGCCCCGCCCGAAGGGCAGCTGCCGCCCTCGCTGGCCGTCGCCGCGTGGCTGCTGGAGCGGACCGGGTGGTCCGATGCCCCGATCGAGGGACTCGGCGTGGGGGAACCTCTCGCCGCCGAGCGGTGTATCCAAGTCGGAAGGGACATCGCGACCCGGGCCGAGCGGGTGGCACTGCTGGTGATGGGCGACGCCAGCGCGTGCCGCACGCTCAAGGCGCCCGGCTACTTCGACGAACGGGCGGCGCCGTTCGACGCGGAGGTCGCACGGGCGCTGGGCACGGCGGACGTGGCGGCCGTGAAGGCACTGGACAGCGAGCTGGCGTATGAGTTGAAGGCCTCGGGCCGAGCCCCTTGGCAGGTCCTCGCGGGCGCAGCCGAGAACGCGGACCTCACCGGCACACTGCTGTACGAGGACGCGCCGTACGGGGTGGGGTACGTGGTCGCGACCTGGTCTTGAGGCGGGTCGTCGACGCGGGCCTCGCGGATCCTGAGGCGGGTCCAGGGGCGGGCTGTCCGGGAGCCGGCCACGGCGGTCCCGGGCACGGTAGCTCCGAGACGGCAGCTCCGAGACGGAGGGCGGGCCTAGGGGCGGGCTGTCCGGGAGCAGGCCACGGCGGTCCCGGGCACGGCAGTTCCGGACACGGCGGACGGCCGGGAGGCCTTGGGCTCCGCGGCCGTCCGTCGATGTGTCGTGTCGGTCAGGTGGTCGGCGGGGGCGGAGTGTCCGGCGGCGGTGTCGGGCCGCCGCTCGGGGGCGTGCCCGTCGGGTCGTCCTTGTGGGCGAGCCGGTCCACGGCGCCCTTGGCCTTGCCCGTCCCCGTCTGGATCCGGTCGCTGTACTTGCCCTTGGTCTTCTCGTCGACGACCTTCGCGGCCTTGTCGATACCGGTCGAGATCTTGCCCCCGTGCTGCTGCGCGAGGCCCGAGACCTTGTCCTTGGCCGGAGAGAGCTTGGCCTTCAAATTGTCCAGGAGACCCATGGTCCACCTTCCGTGTGTCCCGGCCCCCGTGCGCCTGGCGGATACCCCGTCGGCGCACGCGTATGCCGGGCGGCTACGTGCGGGCGCCCTCGCCGGCCTCGCTGTCGGCCGTCGCCTCGGCGGACTGCTGCTTGGGGATCTCGACGCCCTCGCCGGAGCCGGCCTCGGAGTCCGCCGTCCCGGCCGGGGTCTCCGCCTGCGCCGCCGTCGGCTCGACCTCGGCCGCACCCGCGTCCTCGGACCTGACCTCGGACGCCTCGGCCGACCCCTTCGCCGCTGCCGCCTGCTCCGCCGCCGACTCCGAGCACGCCGTCAGCGCGCCGTCCTGAGCCTCGGCGGTCGACGCCTCCTCCGTGGCCTTCGACCTCCGGAGAAGTCGTGCGAAAACACCCATATCCACTCCATACGTTACTCGTGCGGGCGAAATCCCGCGTCGTCCGGTGCGCCCGTTCGCGTCACCCGCCCCGCCGCCTCCTGCGAACCGGCGGCGAGGACCTCGACCGGGCAACGACCCCGTCCCGTCACCGTCACGTAACTCGTTCGAGGAGTGCTCGCCGGGTTTGCGAGACTGGTCCGGTGAGCACCGCACCCCCCGCCCCCCGAGTCATCGCCGTCGTCGGACCCACCGCGGCGGGAAAGTCCGATCTGGGCGTCTTCCTCGCCCGGCAGCTCGGGGGCGAGGTCGTCAACGCCGACTCCATGCAGCTCTACCGGGGGATGGACATCGGCACCGCCAAGCTGACGCCCGACGAACGTGACGGAGTGCCGCATCACCTCCTGGACATCTGGGACGTCACCGTCACGGCCTCCGTCGCCGAGTACCAGCGGCTCGCCCGCGAGCGGATCGACGCCCTGCTCGCCGAGGGCCGCTGGCCGATCCTCGTCGGCGGCTCGGGCCTGTACGTCCGCGGAGCCGTCGACAACCTGGAGTTCCCCGGCACCGACCCGGAGGTCAGGGCCCGCCTGGAGGAGGAGCTCACCCTGCGCGGCTCGGGTGCGCTGCACGCCCGCCTCGCCGCCGCCGACCCCGAGGCCGCGCACGCGATCCTGCCCAGCAACGGCCGCCGTATCGTCCGCGCGCTCGAAGTGATCGAGATCACCGGCCGGCCCTTCACCGCCAACCTCCCCGGCCACGACTCGGTCTACGACACCGTCCAGATCGGCGTCGACGTGGCCCGCCCCGAACTCGACGAGCGCATCGCCCGCCGCGTCGACCGGATGTGGGACGCGGGGCTCGTGACGGAGGTGCGCGCGCTGGAGGCGCAGGGCCTGCGCGAGGGGCGTACGGCCTCGCGCGCGCTGGGCTACCAGCAGGTCCTGGCCGCGCTCGCGGGCGAGTGCACCCTCGACGAGGCGCGCACCGAGACCGTCCGTGCCACCAAGCGCTTCGCGCGCCGTCAGGATTCGTGGTTCAGGCGCGATCCACGGGTGCACTGGTTGAGTGGGGCCGCGGCGGATCTCACAGAACTTCCGCACCTCGCACTGGCGTTGGTCGAACGACCGGTCACAGCCTGATCACGTCATGGCATCGGGACGCTCCGGCCGTCATCGCGGCCTCCGGTGCCGTGCCATCATCGAGCTTCGATCGACCTAGTTCCTAAGTTGGGAGGGCGCGTGGCGATGGAGGCCGGCCCTCGCGACACCGCACACGGCACCGAGCCCCTGACCGCTGAGAGCAGTGGGCCGGAGCTGGAACTGGACGAGGACCGTCTGAGCCCCGACGGGCCCGACGACACCCAGGGCGGAGTGACCGCGGACGGTCCCGAGCCCGAGGAGATGTTCGCGAGCGGCCCCGAGGTCGAGGTCGAACTGCGCCCGCAGCGCCGACTGCGCATCTGGCAGCTCGCCCCCATCGTCGCCCTGGCCGCGGTCGGCTCCCTGATGTTCGCCTTCCCGCTCGCCTTCGACTTCGGCGACAGCGGCGCGGTGATCGCCATGCTGGGCCTGCTGATCTGCTCCTGTGCGGCCGGCTGGGGCATGATGGCCGCCCGCCGCGTCGGCTACACCGGACCGGGCCTCCCGCAGCGCGGCTCCGGCTCCCGGCCGGACTGGCGGGTCGTGCTGGCGTACGTGGTGGTCGTGGCCGCGGTGGTCGTGCTGGCGGTCTGGCGCGTGGCGCGGCTGCGCTGAGTTTTCAGGGGCGAGCGGAACCGCGCGCCCGGCCACGAAGGCGCCGCACGCGCCCACGGGCCGACACCACCCCATCACTTACGATCGGGACATGAGCACCCGCGCGCGGATCCCCTTCCTCAAGGGCCACGGCACCGAGAACGACTTCGTCATCGTCCCGGACCCCGAGAACAGCCTCGACCTGCCGCCGACGACCGTCGCCGCCCTGTGCGACCGCCGTGCGGGCATCGGCGGTGACGGACTGCTGCACGTGGTCAGGTCCGCCGCGCACCCCGAGGCGCGGGAGATGGCTGCCGAGGCGGAGTGGTTCATGGACTACCGCAACGGCGACGGCTCGATCGCGGAGATGTGCGGCAACGGCGTTCGGGTCTTCGCGCGCTACCTCCAGCGCGCCGGACACATCGGCGAGGGCGACCTGGTCGTGGCCACGCGCGGGGGTGTGAAGGCCGTGCACCTTGCCAAGAACGGTGACATCACCGTCGGCATGGGTAGGGCGCGGCTGCCCGAAGGAGACGTCACGGTGAGCGTCGGCGAGCGCAGCTGGCCCGCGCGGAACGTGAACATGGGCAACCCGCACGCGGTGGCCTTCGTCGACGACCTCGCGCACGCGGGCGACCTGTACTCGCCGCCGCCGGTCGGCCCGGCCGCCGCCTACCCGGACGGGGTCAACGTGGAGTTCGTCGTCGACCGCGGCCCTGGGCACGTGGCGCTGCGCGTGCACGAGCGCGGGGCCGGCGAGACCCGTTCGTGCGGCACGGGCGCGTGCGCGGTCGCCGTGGCCGCCGCGCGCAGGGACGGCGCCGATCCCGCCGTCACCGGCGCCCCGGCGACGTACACCGTCGATGTGCCCGGCGGGACGCTGGTGATCACCGAGCGGGCCGACGGCGAGATCGAGATGACCGGCCCCGCGGTGATCGTCGCCGAAGGCGAGATCGACGCCGAGTGGCTGGAAAAGGCCGCCAGTTGAGCGGTGTGGTGGCTTGGTATCCGAGGCGTCCACGCGTGCGTGGTGCATGAGCCGGCGCCGGTTGAGCGGTCGTGGGTTCGAAACCACGGGCGACCGCTTTCCTTGTGGCGCGAAACCGTAAACCTACAAACCTTCGCTCGAATGGGTGATCCGTTTCACGCTCGACGAGAGGCGGTCAGTCGCACGTGGTGGGCTCGGTAGCATCAAGCACCGGCCCGGACGGGGGAGTGTCGCCGCCCCCAGCGCCGTGTCCGCCCTGGGGCACCCCGTCCGCCGGTCCACGCAGCCGGAGGTGCCCATGAGTGCGGAGGCCACGAACCCCGCGACCCCAGGTCCGATGACCGGGTCCGCGGCTCGCTGGCGGGCGCGGATCGATCTGCGCCGACTGGGCCGGGCGGCCCTGCTCGGCCCCACGGCCCGTGACCGGCTGCCCGACGCCATCGGCCATGTCGCCGAGGCCCACCGCGCCCACCACCCCGACGCCGCCCTCGAACCCCTGCGCCGCGCCTATGTGTTGGCCGAGTCCTCGCACCGCGGCCAGATGCGCAAGAGCGGCGAGCCGTACATCACGCACCCCCTCGCCGTGACCCTGATCCTGGCCGAACTCGGCGCCGAGACAACGACCTTGACGGCCTCTCTGCTCCACGACACCGTCGAGGACACCGACGTGACGCTGGACCAGGTCGGCGAGGAGTTCGGCGCCGAGGTCCGCTATCTCGTCGACGGCGTCACGAAGTTGGAGAAGGTCGACTACGGCGCCGCCGCCGAGCCCGAGACCTTCCGCAAGATGCTCGTCGCCGCCGGCAGCGACGTACGCGTGCTGTCGATCAAACTCGCCGACCGGCTGCACAACATGCGCACCCTCGGCGTCATGCGCCCCGAGAAGCAGGCGCGCATCGCCAAGGTCACCCGCGACGTCCTCATCCCGCTCGCCGAACGGCTCGGAGTCCAGGCGCTCAAGACCGAGCTGGAGGACCTGGTCTTCCAGATCATCCATCCCGAGGAGTACGAGCACACACGGGAGTTGATCGTCGACAACGCCTCCCGCGCGGACGATCCGCTGGCGGAGATGGCCGAGGAGATGCGCGTGGTGCTGCGCGACGCCGACATCCCGGCCGAAGTCCTCATCCGGCCACGGCACTTCGTCTCCGTCCACCGCGTCGCCCGCAAACGCGGCGAGCTGCGCGGCGCCGACTTCGGGCGGCTGCTCGTGCTCGTGAACGAGGACGCGGACTGTTACGCCGTCCTGGGCGAGCTGCACACCTGTATGACGCCCGTCGTCTCGGAGTTCAAGGACTTCATCGCGGTACCGAAGTTCAACCTGTACCAGTCGCTGCACACCGCGGTGGCCCGCGGGGACGGTCAGGTCGTCGAAGTCCTCATCCGCACCCCCCAGATGCACAAGGTCGCCGAGGCCGGCGTCGTCGCGCTCGGCAATCCGTACGCGCCCGCGCCCGAGGACCCCGCCGACGGCGAGCGCGTCGACCCCACCCGGCCCGGCTGGCTCTCCCGCCTGCTCGACTGGCAGGAGGCGGCGCCCGACCCCGACACCTTCTGGTCGACCCTGCGCGAGGACCTCGCCCAGGACCGCGAGATCACCGTCTACCGCCCCGACGGTGGCACCCTGGGCCTGCCCGACGGCGCCACCTGCGTCGACGCCGCGTACGCGCAGTACGGCGAGGACGCGCACGCGTGCATCGGCGCCCGCGTCAACGGCCGCCTCGCGACGCTCAGCACGGCCCTGCGCGACGGAGACACCGTCCAGCTCCTAATGGGGCAGGACCCCGCCTCCGAGCCCTCCAGGGAGTGGCTGGAGCACGCGCACACGCCCGCCGCCCGCATCGCCATCCAGCGCTGGATCACCACCCACCCCTCGCAGGACGCCGCCGAGGAGGCCGAGGGCCCGGCCGTCACGCAGCGGCCCACCGCCGAGGCGCCGACCACCCGCCCCGCCACCGACCACGTCACCGTCGACCAGCCCGGCGCCACCGTGCGCCTGGCCGGCTGCTGCACGCCCGTACCGCCCGACGAGGTGACCGGCTTCGCCGTGCGCGGGGGCGTGGTGACCGTGCACCGCGTGGAGTGCGCCGGGGTGGCGCGGATGAAGACCGCGGGGCGCCCGGAGGTCGGCGTGCGCTGGGGCGACACCGCCGAGTGCCGGGTCACCCTGGTCGCCGAATCGTTCGTCCGACCCCACCTGCTGGCCGACCTCACCGAGGCCATGGCCCTCGAAGGCGCGGAGATCGTCTCGGCGACGGTCGAACCGCCGACGCAGCAGCAGGTGCGCCACACGTACACCGTCCAACTCCCGGACGCGGCCCACCTTCCCGCCCTGATGCGGGCCATGCGGAACGTGCCCGGGGTGTACGACGTGAGCAGGGCGCACACGGCGGGGCTGTGAGCGCGGGCTGGAAGAGCCAGGTGTGCGGGCGGGGCTCTGACGGCGGGCTCGCCTTCGTAGCAGCGGACCTTCGGCCTGCTGGCCCGCACCCCGCGAGGGGCGTGCGCGGTAGCTGACGCGCCGGGGTGTCACGCCATGCACCCCCGCCCGACCTACCCGTTCGGGTGGGCCGAACGCGCGCCGTCGCCGCAGCGCACGCGCGCGCTGGTAGGCCGTGGGGCATGCTGCTCACCCCCCGCGTCCGGGCGGCCCGCCCCCAGGCCGCCGCCCCGCACACCGCAGGCCCTCGCACGAGGAGCCCCCGCCGCCTCAGGGCGACCGCGCTGCTCGCCTCCGCCGTCTCCGTCTGCCTCCTCGCCGCGAGCGCCCCGGCGGCCCCGCTGGGCGTCGGCGACCGCCTCTTCCCGTACCTCGGCAACCCCGGGTACGACGTGGCGTCGTACGACCTCTCCTTCGTCTATCCGGGCTCCAACAGCAAGCCCCTCCAGGCGGTCACCACGATCGACGCCTGGACGACGACCAACCTGGACCGGCTCAACCTCGACTTCGCGCACGGCAAGGTCGAGTCGGTCGAGGTCGACGGCGAGCCGGCGTCGTACACCAAGGCCGGTGACGACCTCGTGGTCACGCCGCGGGAGCCGCTGACCGAGGGGAGCTGGACGCGGATCACCGTGCGGCACACCAGCGACCCGGTGCCCGCCGACGGGCAGGACGGCGGCTGGGTGCGCACCAAGGACGGGCTCGCGATGGCCAACCAGGCCGATGCCGCGCACCTGGTGTTCCCGTGCAACGACCACCCCTCCGACAAGGCGATGTTCACCATCAGGGTCACCGCCCCGAACGGCTACACGGCCGTCGCCAACGGCCTCCCCGCGGGCGTGGACCGCGTCGGCAGGGCGACCACCTGGACGTACCGCACCCAGCACCCCATGGCCACCGAGCTCGCCCAGGTCTCCATCGGCCGTTCCAGCGTGGTGCACCGCGACGGGCCCAACGGGCTGCCGGTGCGCGATGTCGTGCCCACCAAGGACCGCAAGGCGCTCGAACCGTGGCTCGCCAAGACGCCCGACCAGATCTCCTGGATGGAGAGCAAGGTCGGCCCGTACCCCTTCGAGACGTACGGCGTGCTCATGGCGGACGCGACCACTGGCTTCGAGTTGGAAACTCAAACCCTCTCCCTCTTTGAGAAGGACCTCTTCACCGAGCCCGCCTACCCGAAGTGGTACGTCGAGTCGATCATGGTGCACGAGCTGTCCCACCAGTGGTTCGGCGACAGCGTCAGCCCGCGCGCGTGGTCCGATCTGTGGCTCAACGAAGGACACGCCACCTGGTACGAGGCCCTGTACGCGCAGGAGAAGGGGGGCCGCTCGATGGAGGCGCGGATGAAGGCCGCGTACGGCGCCTCGGACCGCTGGCGCGCCGCCGGAGGACCGCCCGCGCGGCCCAAGGCGCCCGCCCCCGGCCAGAAGATCAGCATCTTCCGCCCGAACGTCTACGACGGCGCCGCGCTCGCCCTGTACGCCCTGCGCGAGGAGATCGGCCGCTCCGACTTCGAGCGCCTGGAACGCACCTGGGTCGAACTCCACCGCGACGGCACCGCGACGACCGCCGACTTCGAACAGCTCGCCGCCGAGATCTCCGGACACGACCTGGACGACTTCTTCAAGGGCTGGCTGTACGGCGAGAAGACCCCGCCGATGCCCGGTCACCCGGACTGGAAGGCCGTCGACCCGGGCACGAAGGCCGGGAAATAGGCGGCCGAGGCCTGAAAGGAAGGCGCTGGGACCGGGAAATAAGTCGGTGACGAGACGGGGCGTCCCGTGCGACCATCGTTCGGTCGGCGCGGGACGGGACACGGGAATCTCCCGGGGTACTCGGACGTTGAGATTGATGAGCGCCGTATCGCACTCCCTATCTACGTAAGGATCCAATGACCTCCTCTTCTTCCCCTTCCCAGGACGCCAAGCGCTTCGCGCACGACAACCCCGACGGTCTTCGGGCCAATGCCCTGATGGAAGAGGACGTCGCCTGGAGCCACGAGATCGACGGAGACCGGGACGGCGAGCAGTTCGACCGCTCCGAGCGCGCGGCCCTGCGCCGCGTGGTCGGCCTCTCCACCGAGCTCGAGGACGTCACCGAGGTCGAGTACCGCCAGCTCCGGCTGGAGCGGGTCGTCCTGGTCGGCGTCTGGACCACGGGAACCGCACAGGACGCGGAGAACTCCCTCGCGGAGCTCGCCGCCCTCGCGGAGACCGCCGGCGCACTCGTGCTCGACGGCGTCGTCCAGCGTCGCGACAAGCCCGACGCGGCCACCTACATCGGCTCCGGCAAGGCGACCGAGCTCAGGGACATCGTCCTGGAGACCGGCGCCGACACCGTGATCTGTGACGGTGAGCTCAGCCCGGGCCAGCTCATCCATCTCGAAGACGTCGTCAAGGTCAAGGTCATCGACCGTACGGCCCTGATCCTCGACATCTTCGCCCAGCACGCCAAGTCCCGAGAGGGCAAGGCCCAGGTCGCGCTCGCGCAGATGCAGTACATGCTGCCGAGGCTGCGCGGCTGGGGTCAGTCGCTGTCCCGCCAGATGGGCGGCGGCTCGGGCGGCGGCCTCGCCACCCGTGGTCCCGGTGAGACCAAGATCGAGACGGACCGGCGACGGATCCGCGAGAAGATGGCGAAGATGCGCCGGGAGATCGCGGAGATGAAGACCGGCCGCGACATCAAGCGCCAGGAGCGCAAGCGCCACCGGGTGCCGTCGGTCGCCATCGCGGGCTACACCAACGCCGGCAAGTCGTCCCTGCTCAACCGCCTCACGGGCGCGGGCGTCCTGGTCGAGAACTCCCTGTTCGCGACCCTGGACCCGACCGTCCGCAGGGCGGAGACCCCGAGCGGCCGGCTGTACACGCTGGCCGACACCGTCGGATTCGTCCGGCACCTGCCGCACCACCTGGTCGAGGCGTTCCGCTCCACCATGGAGGAGGTCGGCGAGTCCGACCTGATCCTGCACGTGGTGGACGGCTCGCACCCGAACCCGGAGGAGCAGCTGGCCGCCGTGCGCGAGGTGGTCAGGGACGTCGGCGCCACCAAGGTGCCCGAGATCGTCGTGATCAACAAGGCGGACGCGGCCGACCCGTTGACGCTGCAGCGGCTGATGCGGATCGAGAAGCGCTCCATCGCGGTCTCGGCCCGTACCGGCCAGGGCATCGCGGAGCTGCTCGCGCTCATCGACAACGAGCTGCCGAGGCCGTCCGTCGAGATCGAGGCGCTCGTGCCGTACACCCACGGCAAGCTCGTCGCCCGCGCGCACGACGAGGGCGAGGTGATCTCCGAGGAGCACACCCCGGAGGGCACCCTGCTCAAGGTGCGCGTGCACGAGGAACTGGCGGCGGAACTCACGCCGTACGTTCCGGCGCCGCTGGTCTGAGCGTCGTAGGACGTCTGTCGGTGTCGGCTGGGCATCCGGTGTCGGCCGGGTGTCCGCGGCGTGGGCATCCGTCCCGTTGAACGGCCCGAAGGCCCGCCCCTGTTGGTCAGGGGGCGGGCCTTCGGCTTTGCCCGCTCACTGACCGGCGAACTTCTCGCTCACCGAGTCGTACACGCCCTTCGCCACGTCGCCGAGCCGCGGACCGGCCAGCCAACCCGCGGTCACCGGACCGATCGAGGTGTTGGACACCAGCGCAGGCTTGCCGTCCGAACCCGTCGCGACCCAACCCCCGCCGGACGAACCGCCGGTCATGGTGCACCCGATCCGGTACATCGTCGGGTCCGCGGCATTGATCGACAGCCGACCCGGCTTGTCCTGGCACTGGTACAGCAGTTGGCCGTCGAACGGCTCCGCCGCCGGATAGCCGGTCGCCGTGATGCTCGACACCTTCGGCACGGCCGGAGCCTTGAAGTTCACCGGCAGCGCCGAACCGACCGTCTCCTCAAGGGACTTGCCGTTGCTGCCCTTCTCGGGCGTCACATGAATGACGGCATAGTCGTACGAGGCTCCGTCGCCGCCGGTCTCGCCGCCCTGCTCGATCCACTGCTGGGAGGTCTGCGCCCAGTCACCCCAGTACACGCCGTAGGGGGCGGTCTCCTCGCGGGTGGCGTTCTCCAACTCGGCGGCCGACTTGCCCTGGTCGTTGTACGACGGCACGAACGCGATGTTGCGGTACCAGCCGCCCTTCTTGCCGGCGTGCACGCAATGGCCCGCCGTCCAGACCAGGTTGGACTTGCCCGGGTGCGCCGGATCCTGCACAACCGTCGCCGAGCAGACCATCGTGCCCTCGGGGGAGTCGAAGAACACCTTGCCGGCCGTCGCCGCGTTGGCGTGGTACGTGGGCGGCACGGCCTTCGCGTCCACCGGCTCGGGCGTCGGGTCGGTCACGCCCTGGTCGCCCGAGAGGTCGCTGTCGTCGACGCCCTTGTCCGGGTCGTCGGCGTCACGCATCCGCTCCGGGTCCCACAGACCCTTGATGATCGGGTTGACGAAATCGTCGGCCTCGCGCAGCCAGTCCTCCTTGTCCCAGTTCTTCCAGGCGCCGTCCTTCCACTTGTCGATGTCGATCCCGTGCTCTTTGAGCTTGTCCCTGATGTCGTCCGGGATCTTGATCCCGCTGTCGTCCGACGCGGCGGCAGCGGCCGAGGCCCGCCCGTCCGCCTTGGTGTCGTCGCCGGAGCCACAGGCGGTGGCGGTGAGCGCCAGCGCGGAGGCGATCGCGACGGCGGTCAGCACGGGGGAGACTCTGCGGCGCGCACTCCTCCCCGGGCGGGTGGTGAAGGACGGCCGGATGGGTCGCATGGTCTGACTCCCCCTGGGTTCAACGGAATTCGGCGGAACGGCATCACAGACTATGGGTCCGCTGTGGGTGCCGTCCCACGGAACGGCAACGGTTCGGCTACAAGCGGTCTGACCTGGGTGTCGAGGGTTCTGAACTGCTTGAAGAGGGTGCGGAGGCGACCCGCTCCGCCGACCCGGCGGGCCCTGCCGAGCCGGACGGTGCCGATGGGGCTACGGTGTTCACCCATGGGGACTCGTCAGCCGCTGAACGCCCTGTCCAGGCTCGCCGGCGCGACGGTCCTCGGAGCCGTCGTCGGTGTGGGTGTCTGGCTGCCGACCGACCCGGCCCTGGGGGTGCTGGCCGGCATCGCCGCCACCGAACTCATCTTCGTCGTGACCGGCTGGGTGGTGCTGTGGCCGATGGACGCCACCGACACCCACCGCAACGCCCAGCGCGAGGACTTCCGGCCCCTCGTCGAGGAACTCCTGGTCGTCGCGGTCGCCCTGTGCGGGCTGGTCGCCATCGTGCTGCTGCTCGTACGCGGCCGATCCGACCCCGGCCACGCCGCCGCCACGACTGCCCTGTGCGGGGTCTTTCTGGCCTGGGCCGCGCTGCACCTGATGTACGCCGCGCGCTACGCGTACATGTACTACGAGACCGGCAAGGGCATCGACTTCAACTCCGACCAGCCGCCGGCGTACCGGGACTTCTTCTACTTCAGCTACAACCTCGGCATGACCTACCAGGTCTCCGACACCGACGTCTCCAGTCCGGAGATCCGCGCGATCGTGCTGAGGCACTCGCTGCTGTCCTACGTCTTCGGCACCAGCATCCTCGCCACCGCCATCAACCTCGTAGTGGGCCTCGTCGGTGGCTGAGTCGCTGTGTCCTCGTGCGGATTTTCCGGGGACCCAGCAGGATGGCGGAGAACGGACCCACCTCGGGCCCCATCGCGGGACCCGTCTCGGACAGGTTGAGGAGGCCGACCCGTGGTCGAGCCGCAGGCAGTGATCGTCCCGCCGGCCAGGGCCGCCATCTTTCTCGTGGTCACCATCGGGCCGGGGCAGGAGGAGACGGTCCGCGATCTGCTGGAGGACGTCTCGGGGATCCGCCGCTCGGTCGCCTTCCGCGCCCCCGACGACGAACTCACCTGTGTCGTCGGCATCGGATCGGAGGCCTGGGACCGGCTGTTCAGCGGACCGCGTCCGCGACAACTCCATCCGTTCGTGGAGCTGGCCGGTGACCGGCACCGGGCCCCGTCCACGCCGGGGGACCTCCTCTTCCATGTGCGGGCCCGGCGGACGGACCTCTGCTTCGAACTGACCCGGCTGTTCGTGGAACGGCTGGCCGGCGCGGTCACGGTCGTCGACGAGGTGCACGGCTTCAAGTACTTCGACGAGCGCGACCTGCTCGGCTTCGTCGACGGCAGCGAGAACCCCGAGGGCCGGCTGGCGTCCGACGCCGTGCTCATCGGCGACGAGGACCACGCCTTCAAGGGTGGCAGCTACGTGATCGTCCAGAAGTACCTGCACGACATGACGGCGTGGAACGCCCTGCCGGCCGACGAGCAGGAGAACGCCATCGGACGCACCAAGCTGACCAACCTCGAACTCCCCGACGACGTCAAACCCGCAGACTCCCACGTGGCCCTCAACGTCATCACCGACGAGGACGGCAACGAGCTCAAGATCGTGCGGGAGAACATGCCCTTCGGGACCGTGGGCACCGGCGAGTTCGGCACGTACTTCATCGGCTACGCCCGTACGCCCGACGTGACCGAGCGGATGCTCCGGAACATGTTCCTCGGCGACGGCGGGGCGAAGCACGACCGGATCCTGGACTTCTCGACGGCGATGACGGGATGCCTGTTCCACGTGCCGACCGCCGGATTCCTGGACGACCTGCCTGCGGCGCCGACGGGCTGACCTGGGCTGGTCGGAGGGGCAAGCGGTTCGGGCGGGAGCCTGTCCTGCCGAATCGCGTCGGCGTGGGCACTGTGGAATCGTAGATGTCTGGAAAGCGCAATTCTCCTGGTGCCTGCCCGCCCGGACGGGGAGATGGTGAGACCCGTGACCACCACGCACGACGGCCAGAACGGTCCGCAGCCGCACGTGGGGCCCGATCCGCAGGGCGAACCGCAGGCCCACCCCTACCGCCACCCCGCCGCCGGCTGGGGCGCGGCCAAGAGCGTGGGCAAGGTGCTGGCGCGCCAGGGCGCCCTCGTGGACGGGCCACGGGCGATCATGCGGATGAACCACGAGAACGGCGGCTTCGACTGCCCCGGATGCGCCTGGCCCGACGACACCAAGGGCCTGCACCTGGACATCTGCGAGAACGGCATCAAGCACGTCACCTGGGAGATGACCCCCAAGCGGGTCGGCCGTGACTTCTTCGCCGCCCACTCGGTCACCGAACTCTCCGGCTGGAGCGACTTCGACCTGGAGGACCAGGGCCGGCTCACCGAGCCGATGGTCTACGACCCCGAGTCCGACCACTACGTCCCGATCGGCTGGCACGACGCCTTCGAGACGGTCGGGCGTGCCCTGCGCGAACTGGACAGCCCGAACCAGGCCGCGTTCTACACCTCCGGCCGGCTCGGCAACGAGGCCACCTTCCTCTACCAGTTGATGGCCCGCGAACTGGGCACGAACAACCTGCCCGACTGCTCCAACATGTGCCACGAGGCCAGCGGGCGTGCGCTCACGGCATCCATGGGCACCGGAAAGGGGACCGTCGACCTCAAGGACTGGGAGGCCACCGACGCCCTGTTCATCATGGGCGTCAACGCCGCCTCCAACGCGCCCAGGATGCTCACGGCCCTGGCCGAGGCCTACCGGCGCGGCGCGCAGATCGTGCACATCAACCCGCTGGTAGAGGCAGCGGCGACCCGCACCATCGTGCCGCACGACTTCACCGACATGGCCCTCTTCAAATCGACGCGGACCAGCACCCTGAACCTGCAGCCGCGCATCGGCGGTGACATGGCGCTCCTGCGCGGGGTCGCCAAGGCGATCCTGGAACAGGCCCGGACCGACCCCAAGGCGCTGGACCAGGTGTTCCTCGACCGCCACACCGAGGGCTTCGACGCCTACCGGGCGCTGTGCGAGAAGACCTCCTGGGCGGAGATCGAGCGGCAGTCCGGGGTCGACCGCGACGACATCCTCAAGGTGGCGCGCGTGTACCGCGACGCCGACCGCAGCATCATCAGCTGGTGCCTCGGCGTCAGCCAGCACGAACACGGCGTCGACACCGTCCGCGAGATCGTCAACCTCCTTCTGCTGCGCGGCAATCTGGGGCGCGAGGGCGCGGGACCGTCGCCCGTCCGCGGGCACAGCAACGTGCAGGGCAACCGGACCTGCGGCATCGACCACCGGCCCAACGAGACGTTCCTGGAGCGCCTCGCCGAGGTCTGCGCGATCGACCCGCCGCACGAGCACGGTCTGGACACCGTCGGCACCGTCCAGGCCATGCACCGCGGCGAGGTGAAGGTGTTCGTCGGCATGGGCGGCAACTTCGCCCTCGCCGCCCCCGACACCCCGTACACCTACGAGGCGCTGCGCACCTGCGACCTCACCGTCCAGGTCAGCACCAAGCTCAACCGCAGCCATCTCGTCCACGGCGAACGGGCGCTCATCCTGCCGTGCCTGGGTCGCACCGAGAAGGACCAGCAGCGCCACGGCGTCCAGAGCACCTCGGTCGAGGACTCGATGAGCATGGTCCACCTCTCCCTCGGCATGAAGCGCCCCGCCTCGCCCCGCCTGCTGTCCGAACCCGCAGTCATCGCCGGAATGGCCCGCGCCGCCCTGCCCGACAGCTCCACCCCCTGGGAGTGGTACGTCGAGGACTACGACCGCATCCGCGACACCATGGCCCAAGTCCTGGACGGCTTCGAGGACTTCAACCGCCGGGTACGGCTGCCCCTCGGCTTCCGCATCAAGCAGCCCGCCCGCGAACTGGTCTTCCTCACCCCGTCGGGCCGCGCCGAATTCTCCACCGCGTCCCTTCCCGACGTGGTCCCCGCCCCCGGCACCCTGGCGCTGGGCACGATGCGCTCCCACGACCAGTGGAACACCACCATCTACTCCGACAACGACCGCTACCGCGGCATCGAGAACCTCCGCACCCTCGTCTTCATGAACAAGGACGACATGCGCGAGCGCGGCCTCGCCGAGTTCGACCCGGTCGACATCACCAGCACCGCCAAGGACGGCAGCCACCGCCACCTCGACGGCTACCTCGCCGTCCCGTACGACATCCCGCGCGGCTGCGCGGCCGGCTACATGCCGGAGATGAACGTCCTGTGCGCCATCGGCGACTTCAGTACCCAGAGCGACCAGCCCCTGATGAAGCACGTCAAGGTCACCATCGAACCGGCCGCCTGACTGGGCGACTTGGGGCACGACGACGTCAACGACCCTGTCAACGGCCCCTCTCCGGCAAGGATCTTGAGGCAAGCCGTAACTCCGTGCAGGCTGCACGGTTGGTACCGATGGGGGTCCAGCTGTCCGTGTCCGGTCCCCGTGATGGCGGGGCCGAGACCTCAACGCGCGTGCCGCTCTGCCGACTGATTTCCACATCTGCCTGTTGCCCCCCAACTCCTTGCATTCAGAACACCGGGACGAACCGCCAGCGCGAGCCAACCGCACGGCCCAGAACCACCTATGAGGAACGACCTTGAACACCACCTCCGCCCCCGACCCCCATGCACCGACGTCCACACCGGTGCCGCACCAGCAGGGCGATGTCCCGGCACAGGCCAGGGTTCCGGAGCAGGCCAAGGCGCCAGGGGCCTCGGTCCCGCCGCAGAGCCGAACCTCACTTGTCGAGCCACCGCGACCGCCTCACCCCCTCGCCGACCCTTTGGAACACGCCGACCCGGTCACCGCAGCCGACGCCGCCACCGTCGAGAACCTCCTCCGCTGCTGGGCACGCGAGGCCGACCTCCCCGCCCCCACTGACGGCACCCTCCGCATCCCCCTCCCTGCAAGCGGGACGACTCTGCACGCCCCGATCCACTACTGGTCCCCGACCGGCTGGCACCGTTTCGGCACCCCGTACTTCGCCAACACCCCTGACCCCGGCCGGTCCTCGCCGGCGGACGCGGTCACGATCGCGGCGCTGTTCGCCCGCGAGATGCCTGTCGGCATCGACGACTACCTCGGCGTCGAGGGCAGGTACGGCTCTGAGGGCGGGCAGGGCGGGCACGGCTCCGAGGGCGGACACGTCGCTGAGTCACCGGCGAGCCCCGCAGCCACACTTCATCCCACCTCTCCACCCGACCTCACCTCCACATCCGGCGCCGACCTGGTCGCCCGCGTCATCGACTCCCTCCGCCATACCGCCACCTTCCTCACCGACCGCCGCCGGCACCCTTCCGACGGCCCCGATCTCTTCCTCGCAGCCGAGCAGGCTCTCCTGCTCGGACACCCCCTGCACCCGACTCCCAAGAGTCGCGAGGGTCTCTCCGAGTCCGAAGTACCGCTGTACTCACCGGAATTGCGCGGCTCCTTCCCCTTGCACTGGCTTGCTGTCGCCCCGTCCGTACTCGCCACCGACTCCGCCTGGACCGAGCGCGGTCGCCTCGTCCCCGCGTCCCACCTCACGGCACGACTCGCAGGTGACGAGCGTCCGTTGTCACTGCCCGACGGCTACGCGGCCCTGCCCATGCACCCCTGGCAACTGCGCGAGGCTCGTCAGCGCCCCGAAATCGCGGCCCTGCTCGACGCCGGACTTCTCCGCGACCTCGGACCACATGGCCTCCCGTGGCACCCCACCTCCTCCGTACGAACCGTCCATCGCTCCGGCGCCCCCGCCATGCTCAAGCTGTCTCTGGGCCTCCGCATCACCAACTCCCGTCGTGAGAACCTCCGCAAGGAACTGCATCGAGGCGTCGAGGTCCACCGCCTGCTGCGCAGCGGCCTCGCGAAGCAGTGGCAGGCAGCCCACCCGGGGTTCGACATCGTCCGCGACCCTGCCTGGCTCGCCGTCGACGGTCCGAACGGTGTCCCGGTCGCCGGCCTCGACGTGGTGATCCGGCACAACCCGTTCAGCCCCTCGGACGACGTCTCCTGCGTCGCCGGACTCGTCTCGCCCCGACCGCGCGGCCCGGAGGCGGGCCGGCCGACCCTGCGGTCCCGACTCGCCGACCTCGTCACCAGCCTGGCTCGCCGAACCGGCCGTCCGTGTGGGGCCGTTGCCGCCGAGTGGTTCCTGCGCTACCTCGAACAGGTCGTCCGGCCCGTGCTATGGCTGGACGCGGAGGCCGGGATCGCGCTGGAGGCCCACCAGCAGAACACGCTGCTTCTGCTGGACGCCGAGGGTTGGCCCGCGGGCGGTCGTTACCGCGACAACCAGGGCTACTACTTCCGCGAGTCCCGTCGCGCGGACCTTGACGCCCGGTTGCCCGGCATCGGCGAGCAGAGCGACACGTTCGTCTCCGACGAGGTCACCGACGAGCGGTTCGCCTATTACCTCGCCATCAACAACGTGCTCGGCCTCATCGGCGCGTTCGGCTCCCAACGCCTGGCCGACGAACGCGTGTTGCTCGCCGCCTTCCGTCGCTTCCTCGGTGACGTCGCTTCCGGCCCCGCCCCTCTGCGCACCTCCCTGCCCGCCCGCCTGCTCGACTCACCCGTACTGCGCTGCAAGGCCAATCTCCTGACCCGACTGCACGGCCTCGACGAACTCGTCGGTCCGGTCGACACCCAGTCCGTCTACGTCACCATCGCCAACCCCCTTCATTCCTGAGCGGATGGGTCCCTGGGTCCCTGAGCACGAGCACCTGAGGGACATGTCCCACCCCCGCCTACTGAGACCTCTGAGACCTCTGAGGCCTCTGAGACCTCAGTGACCTCAGAGAGGAGCGTCACCGTGCCTCCCACCGACGCCGGAGCGAACGCAGCCCCAGCGCCAGCGTCAACCTCAGCCTCCGGCTCCGGCTCCGGCTCCGCAGTCTCTTCCTCCGCCGTCACCGACCTGGGCGCCGGCATCGGCTCCGACTGCGAGGACACGCTGGACCTGCGTCTGACCGACGAGTCGATCGCGCTCTTCGCTCAGGACACCAGCACTGGCATCGGTACTGGCACTGGGACTAGCACCTGTATCGGCACCTGTACTGATACCGCCGCTGGCCGCCCCAGCCTCGGTCGCGACCAGATCTCCACCGACGAACTCCTCGACCGGATCGCCGACTGGGGCCCGGCCTTCACGCCCGCAGGCGTGTTCCAACTCGTCCCCGTTCACACCGAGCGAGACCTTCCGCTGATCAGCCGATGGATGAACGACCCCGCTGTCTCGGAATTCTGGGAGTTGGCCGGCTCCCAGACCGTGACCGAGGACCACCTGCGGGCTCAGCTCACCGGTGACGGACGCAGCGTTCCTTGCCTCGGGGTGCTGGAGGGCACACCCATGAGTTATTGGGAGATCTACCGGGCGGATCTGGACCCACTGGCCCGCCGCTACCCCGCTCGACCTCATGACACCGGAATCCACCTCCTCATCGGCGGCGTCGCCGACCGTGGGCGAGGGCTCGGCAGCACGCTTCTCCGAACCGTCGCCGACCTCGCCCTGGACAAGAGGCCCGCCTGCGCGCGTGTCATCGCGGAACCCGACCTTCGCAACACCCCTTCCGTAGCCGCCTTCCTGCGCGCCGGCTTCCGCTTCTCCGCCGAGGTCGACCTGCCCGCCAAGCGGGCGGCCCTCATGATCCGAGACCGGTCCCTGCGCGACCTGTTGTAACGCCATATGGCGACGTCGCTACTTTTGGTACACCGCTCGGGTCGATCCGGTTCCCACTTCCGCCGAACCGATTTCCGCGCTCGTGGATGGGCTGGTGCCGAGGTGCCCGTAGATCAGTTGCTGCAGTGCCGAACACGGACGGAATGGCGCGTTGCCCGCCACGCTCCCGGTCCAGTTCTGGGAAGCCTGGCTCTCGGACACTCAGCTCTCGGACACTCCGCTTTCGGACACCCCACTCGCGGTCGTGTCCCGTGCGACCGCCCCCTTCCGCCTCCACCATTTTCCCCTCCCCCCACGCACCCCCGCCCGTCCCCACTCGCCCCCGCCCACGCCCCACCGATCGGATCCGATGCCACCCCAACCACAGCCGATCCCCACTCGGCCCCCATCCGATCCGACCCCGATCGGACTTCGACCCCACCCCGCTCCACCCCTGTCACCGGCCGAGACGGCCAAGGTCTTGATCCCGTCGCTCCCACCAGGCTTGATCGCCCGTTTGTCAGTCCCGGGCCGTAGGGTGGTCGCCCTATGACGAAGTCCTCACTCCCCGAACTCCTGCATGCTGCCGTCACTGCTGTCGGCGGTTCGGAGCGCCCTGGCCAGGTGACCATGGCCGAAGCCGTCGCGGAGGCTTTCGACGGCGGTTCCCATCTGCTGGTCCAGGCCGGCACCGGCACCGGAAAGTCGCTGGGCTATCTGGTGCCCGCGCTCGCGCACGGGGAGCGGGTCGTCGTGGCGACGGCCACCCTCGCCCTGCAGCGCCAGCTCGTAGAGCGCGACCTGCCGCGCACGGTCGACGCACTGCATCCCTTGCTGCGCCGCCGCCCGGAGTTCGCGATGCTCAAGGGCAGGTCGAACTACCTGTGCCTGCACCGCCTGCGTGAGGGAGTTCCGCAGGACGAGGAGGAGGGCCTCTTCGACCAGTTCGAGGCGGCCACGCCGACCAGCAAGCTGGGCCAGGACCTGCTGCGCATGCGCGACTGGGCGGACGAGACGGAGACCGGCGACCGCGACGACCTCACGCCCGGCGTCTCCGACCGCGCCTGGGCCCAGATCTCGGTCTCCTCCCGCGAGTGCCTGGGCGCGTCCAAGTGCGCGTACGGCGCCGAGTGTTTCGCCGAGATGGCCCGCGAGCGCGCCAAGCTCTCCGAGGTGATCGTCACCAACCACGCACTGCTGGCGATCGACGCCATCGAGGGCGCCCCGGTCCTCCCGCCGCACGAGGTGCTGATCGTCGACGAGGCGCACGAACTGGTCTCCCGGGTCACCGGAGTTGCCACCGGTGAGCTCACACCCGGTCAGGTCAACCGTGCCGTGCGCCGAGCCGCGAAGCTGGCCAACGAGAAGGCCGCCGACCAGCTCCAGACCGCCGCCGAGGGCTTCGAGCGGTTGATGGAGCTTGCTTTGCCGGGCCGTCTCGAAGAGATCCCCGAGGACCTCGGCTACGCGCTCATGGCGCTGCGCGATGCCTGTCGTACGGTGATCTCCGCGATCGGCGCGACGCGTGACAAGTCGGTCCAGGACGAGGACGCGGTCCGCAAACAGGCGCTCGCGTCCGTGGAGAGCATCCACGACGTGGCGGAGCGGATCACCAACGGCTCCGAGTGGGACGTCGTCTGGTACGAGCGCCACGACCGTTTCGGCGCCTCCCTGCGGGTGGCCCCCATGTCCGTGTCGGGCCTGCTCAGAGAGAAGCTCTTCACGGACCGTTCCGTGGTCCTGACCTCGGCCACGCTGAAGCTCGGCGGCGACTTCAACGGCGTCGGCGCCTCCCTCGGACTGGCCCCTGAGGGCACCGAGGGCGAGGACATCCCGCAGTGGAAGGGCGTCGATGTCGGCTCGCCCTTCGACTACCGCAAGCAGGGCATCCTGTACGTCGCCAAGCACCTGGCGCGCCCGGCGCGCGACGGTGACCGCGCGGACATGCTGGACGAGCTGACGGAGTTGATCCAGGCGGCCGGCGGACGCACGCTCGGCCTTTTCTCCTCCATGCGTGCGGCCCAGCTCGCCGCCGAGGAACTGCGCTCCCGGATCCCCGAGTTCCCCATCCTGCTGCAGGGCGAGGAGACCCTCGGCGAGCTGATCAAGAGCTTCGCGGCCGATCCGAAGACCTGTCTCTTCGGCACCCTCTCGCTCTGGCAGGGCGTCGATGTCCCGGGAACCAGCTGCCAGTTGGTCGTCATGGACAAGATCCCGTTCCCGCGCCCGGACGACCCCCTCATGAGCGCCCGCCAGAAGGCGGTCGAGGACGCCGGAGGCAACGGCTTCATGGCGGTCGCCGCCACTCACGCGGCGCTGCTCATGGCCCAGGGCGCCGGCCGCCTCGTACGGGCGTCGGGGGACCGGGGCGTGGTCGCCGTACTGGATCAGCGCCTTGCCACGGCTCGGTACGGCAGCTATCTGAAGGCGTCGCTGCCCGACTTCTGGTTCACGACGGACCGTAACCAGGTCCGGAAGTCCCTCGCCGCGATCGACGCGACCGCGAAGAAGGCCGAAGAGCAGAAGAAGGCCGAAGAACAGGCGAAGGCGGAAGAGCCGGCTGTCTCGGCGGACCAGGCGACCGCCGAGGTCGAGCCGGACGCGGACGACGAGTGATGGGGGGTGGCCTGACGCGAAACCGCGGACCGCCTTCGCCGGAGAACCCGCGCGAGGCGTCCGGCGACAATGTCAGCGTGAGCCGCATGCCC
>NZ_JBSFLV010000021.1:0-96308 GCF_053599215.1 Streptomyces sp. NPDC001002
CTGGGCTGTGGAGGCGGCTGCGGGCCGACCCTAGACCTGCGGTATCAATTGCCTGGTCTGCACGGGTCGCGGCCCGCTCGCATATGTTCCGGGAACCTGCAACAAACCGGGACAGGGCCCTACGATCGCAGCATGCGTATACCCCAGCTCCAAGAAGCGAATGCCCGCATGCTGGACCACGCACCATCCGTACGACCGGTCAGCACGAGCGACATCATCGTCACCCATCGAAAGAAGTATCCCTACAGAGGTTACGTAGAGATCAACTCGCCGCATTGCCCACCATTCGTCATGTTCTGTGTGAACGACGACGCGGTCGCCCTCGACACCTTGTGGAACGGCGAGTTCGGCTACGAACCCGGCAGTCTCGCCACCTGGTCCCGGCTGGCCGCGAAGAGCACGACGATCGCCGACGTCGGAGCGCATGTCGGCTATTTCTCGATGATCGCCGCCCTCGCCAACCCCAAGGCGAAGATCCATTCCTTCGAGCCGGTGGACCAGATCCACGCCCGCCTCTCGGTGAACGTCCGCTCGAACGGCCTGCAGAACATCAAGCTCTACCAGGCGGGCGTCTCCAGCCAGGCGGGCTGGGCCGAGATCAGCGTCCGCTTCTCAGGGAACCTGCTCTCCACGGGATCGACCCTGGAGACGGGCGCCGCGGGCGCCGAGTTGAAGCGGATCCGGCTGCTGCCGCTGGACGAGGTGTTCGCCGACACCAAGCTGGACCTCATCAAGATCGACGTCGAGGGCCATGAGATGTCGGTCCTCGAAGGAGCCCGTCAGGTACTGAAGCGCGACCGGCCGACCGTGATCCTGGAAGCGCTGGCGGACGCGGAGATGGACGGACTGCTCGCCGAGTTCAACCCCCTCGGCTACGAGTGCAACTGGGTCACCGAGGCCGACGGGACCCTCGTGCCGTGGTACGCGCCCCGGCCGCGCAAGACGCGGAACCTGCTGTTCACACCCAGCGACTGAGCGGACTGTGAAGTTCCGGCTATCGCCGTGGAGCATGGTAAATAGGAACGTAAGAGAAATAGGTACGAAGAGATACACGGAAGATTGCATTCCGACGCCATGTGTTGGTCGGGAGTTAACAACTGCTCCATAGCTTCCACCAATGGCGCAAACAGCTTCGCCGCCCGCCCCTGCTCCGGCTCCCGTCGCACTCGCGGCGGTCGAGCCGGAGTCGGCCCGGCGGCCGCTCATCTCGTATGTCCTGCCGGTCTACAACGAGCAGGACGGCATCACCGCATTCCACACCGAGCTCATCGCCGCGCTCGGCACCCGACCGGAGCTCGACTTCGAGCTGGTCTACGTCAACGACGGCTCCGCCGACGGCTCGCTCGCCCTGCTCAAGGGCCTGGCGGAGCAGGACGCCCGGGTCAAGGTCGTCGACTTCGCCCGTAACTTCGGGCACCAGATCGCCATCACCGCGGGCCTCGACCTGGCCACCGGCGATGCCGTGATCGTCATGGACACCGACCTCCAGGATCCGCCGAAGGTCAGCCTGGAGCTGGTCGACGCCTGGCAGGCGGGCGCCGAGATCGTGCACGCGCGCCGCCGCACCCGGCAGGACACCGCGTTCAAGAAGGCCACCGCGCACCTGTACTACCGCATGCTGCGCTCCTCCACCGAGGTCGACATCCCGCTGGACACCGGGGACTTCCGCCTGCTGGACCGCAAGGTCGCCGACGAGCTGCGCAAGTACCGCGAGCGCAGCCGCTTCGTGCGCGGCATCGTCGCCTCGATGGGCTACGCCCAGACCGAGGTCTCCTTCGACCGTGACGAGCGGTTCGCCGGCGAGACCAAGTACCCGCTGCGCAAGATGGCCCGCCTCGCGGTCGACGGCATGACGAGCTTCTCCACCACCCCGCTGAAGATGATCACCCGGCTCGGCTTCGTGGTCCTCGCGCTGTCGCTCGTCGGCATCGTCTACGCGCTCGCCATGAAGTTCTTCCAGCCCGAGATCACCGTCTCCGGCTGGACGATGCTGATGTGTGTGGTGCTGTTCCTGGGCGGCACCCAGATGCTCTCGCTGGGGGTCATAGGCACCTACATAGGGCGGATATACAGCGAGGCCCAGGGCCGGCCGCTGTATCTGGTGCGCGAAGTGATCGGCGGACCCGAGTCCGATGACTGAGATCACCGCCACCACCCCCGCGGTGACCGCCGAGAACCCCCGCTCCCAGACCGTGCGCCAGCTGGTGCGCTACACGGTGATCGGCGGCAGCGGCGTCGTCATCGACTTCGTCGTCTTCCTGCTGCTGCACAACCTCGCGGGCATGGACGAGCAGCTCGCCAACGCGCTGAGCACCACCCTCGGCATCGCCAACAACTTCGTCCTGAACGCCCTGTTCACCTTCGAACGCCGGGACCGGCTGGTCGTCCGCTTCCTGCGGTTCTACGCCGTCGGCCTGACCGGCATCGTCTTCACCAACCTGCTCTTCCTCGCCTTCACCGACGGCCTCGGCATCAATGCCAATGTCGTCAAGGCCGCCTCGCTGCCGCTGGTGCTGGCCCTTCAGTTCGTGCTCAACCGAAAGTGGAGCTTCGCATGAATCTCGGCATCATCGGCGCGGGTGCCACCGGCCTGACCGCCGCCTGGGACGCCGTACGCGCCGGCCACCAGGTCACCGTCCTGGAGGCGGCCGACGAACTCGGCGGTCTGGCGGCCTCGTTGGAGGTGGGCGGCGTTCCGCTGGAGCGCTACTACCACCACATCTTCCGCAGCGACAAGGCGATGATCTCCCTGATCGGGGAACTCGGCCTCGGTGACGCCCTGCGCTTCCACCGGCCCACCACCGGCATCTACCGCGGCGGCAGGCTGGTCGACTTCACCACGCCGTTCGACATGCTGCGCTACCCGGAGTTCAACCCGGTCGACGCCGTGCGCTTCGCCGGTTCCTCGGCGGTGCTGAAGGCGGTGCGGAACGGCGAGCGCTTCAACGACCTGACCGCGCTTGCCTGGTTGCGCCGCTGGGCCGGCAAGAAGGCCACCGCCGCGATCTGGGAGCCGCTGCTGCGCGGCAAGTTCGGCGACCGCGCCGAGCAGGTGTCGATGGCCTGGCTGTGGGCCCGTATCCACTGCCGTACCTTCGAACTCGGCTATGTGGACGGCGGGTTCGAGCGGGTCTACGCGGCGCTGCGGGACGGGATCGAGGAGCGCGGCGGCAAGGTGGAGTTCGGCAAGGCGGCCGAGTCCATACGCCAGGACGGCGACACCGTGGCGGTGGCCTGCGCGGACGGCTCGCGCTACGAGTTCGACCAGCTGATCGTCACCACTCCGCAGCCCGCCTTCGCCAAGGCGGCCGGGCTGCCCGCCGACAACGCGGTGTGGAAGAACCAGTACCTGGGCGCGACCTGCTTCGTGCTGGAGCTGGACCGCAGCGTGATCCCGTACTACTGGCTCAACATCAACGAGCCCGACTTCCCCTTCCTCGCGGTCGTCGAGCACACGAAGATGATCGACCCCTCGGTGTACGGCGGCCGGCACATCCTCTACGTCGGCAACTACGTCGAGCGCGAGGACTGGCGCTTCACCACCGAACCGCGCGAGCTGCTCGACCGGTTCGTGCCGTATCTGCGGCGCGTGAACCCCGACTTCGACGCCTCCTGGATCAAGGACTGGCACTTCTCGAAGGCCGGGTTCGCGCAGCCGGTGGTCACGCCGGAGTACCGGGCGCTGATCCCGCCCCACGAGACGCCGATGAGCCGGGTCACGCTGGCCACGATGGCGCAGATCTACCCGCAGGACCGGGGCCAGAGCTACTCGATCGCCCTGGCCCGCAAGGTCACCGCGTCCCTCGGGATCAACGCCTGACGCAGAGCACGACCCGGGTCCGGATGCTCGGGCAGTCGTAGACGGCCTTGACGCGCTTCCACAGTTCCGGGTCCACATGGCCCGGCTGGAACCAGGGCCGCTCAAGCACCGCGTACGGGGCCGGGTCGTGGTCGACGCAGTCGGCGTTCTCCTTGAACGACGGCAGCTCGGCCACGTCCGGCAGGAAGCGGCTGCGCTGCAGGAAGGTCGCGATCGGGTAGCGGCACTGCGCCGGGTGGTCGATGTAGTACGTCATCTCGCCGAACGCCAGGTACAACACCGGGACGTTCGCGGGCAGTCGGTCCCGGATCCGGTCGGCGTCGGCTTCTCCGCGCCGCATGCCGGCCAGGTAGTGGGAGCTGGTCTCGGTGACCTTGCCGTGCGAGACCAGGTGCGGGGAGCCGGGCCACATGGAGGCGGTCAGGCAGACCACCCCCGACAGCGTGACCACCACGGCGGAGACGACCCCGCGTCGGACGGTCGTCCGCCTGCTCCAGAGCACGTCCACGCCGGCTGCGAGCAGCGCGACCAGTCCCGCGACCCAGACCTCCCACGGCCGTTGCAGGCCCTTGGGTGCCTGGGCGTAGACCACGGGCAGCACGCCGCACACCAGGGACACGGCGCCGAAGCACCACGGCGGTGTACGGCGGGCGCCGCCCACCGCCAGGCCCCAGGCCGCGGCGGCCAGCACCGGCATCTGGGCCCCGTGGTACAGGAACCAGTTGCCCTGCACGACCACGACCGCCTGGGCGGCGACGCCGATCGTCACGGCGACCAGGAGCAGTTCGGCCCGCCGCCACCGGCCGCTCACCCGGGTCAGGATCAGCAGCAGCGCACCCGGCGCGAGCAGCAGCACCGGGGTGGTCACGGCTCGGTCGGCCAGGAAGTCGACGGAGCGGTCGAGGATGAAGTGCGGGTGGATGCCGGTACGGCCGATCGCCGACTGGTTGATCTGCGGCATGTCCTGGGTCCACTGCCACTCGTGGGACCCGCCCAGCAGACTCAGCCCGAACAGGCCCCCGGCGGCGGCCATCGCGACCACCGCGACCCGGACCGCACGGCCCCGGTCGACGGCGTAGACGAGCAGGATGCCGATCGCGGCGGTGTCCGCGGTGGAGTACTTCATCATCACCGCGAGCCCGAGCGGTACGGCGGCGTACAGGGCCGCCCGCCAGGGCCGCTCCGGGCCGATCGCGGCGGCGATGCCCAGCACGGTCAGCACCACCGCGGCCCACTCGGGCTGCAGGAAGTCGTTGCGCGGGGCGAGCGCCAGGGCGAGGCCGGTGGCGCCCGCGGTGACGGCCGCCTCGCGGCCGGTGACCCGGCGCAGCAGCGCGGTGTAGAGGGCGTAGGCGGCAGCGCCGGCGAGCAGGACGCCGGCCGCTCCCATCAGGGCCTCGCGGACCGCCGTACCGGCTCCGCCGAGGGAGGTGATCCGGTCGAGGATCGCGATGAACCACCGGTAGAAGTACGGCCGGTGGGTGAAGACCTCGGACGGCGAGTAGCCGGCCGCGCGGCCGGTGCGCAGCGCGGCCAGGACGTAGTGCAGGTCGCCGGTGAGCCGGCGGGTGGTCACGGTGTACACGACGGCCACCGCGGCCGGCAGGGCGACCACCGCCCACCACAGGGGTGAGCGGCGGTCGCGGATGCCCGGCCGGGCGACGGTGGTGTCGTCGGCCAGAGTGCTGGTCGCCACGCTCAGCCGCCCAGGATGACCCGGAGGTCGGCGGCGTTCGCCTGGGTCGCCTTCCACAGTTCCTGCTGGCGGCCGTGGACGTCGGCGACCGTCTTCGCGTGGTCGGCGAGCAGGTCCCTGGAGCGCTCCACCAGTCGGGCCGCGAGGTGGCGGTCGTGGACGGAGACACCCCACTCGGGGCGCTCGATGTCCCGCAGGAAGTACGCCATCTTCGGGTGCGAGATCAGGCTGATGATGGGCGTGCCGACGCCGAACGGGATCATGCCCGCGTGGCCGCGCATGCCGATCACCAGCTTGGTGCGGGCGTAGAGATCGAGGATCTCCTTGTTCTCGAAGTCGTACATCGGGATGACGGGCATCGAGATGCCGTGCTCGCGGCGCAGGTCGAAGACGATCTTCTCGTCGTCGAGGGAGTGGGCCACGCACTGGACCTCGGCGAGCTCGCCCAAGTCCTTGACCGCCTTGGCCATTTGGGCCAGGAAGTAGGCGTAGTCGTGGCCGAAGCGCAGACCCGCGCGGTCGTAGGCCGCGTTGATCAGGATGGTGTCGTCGCGCTTGGCCGGGTCCTGCCAGCCGGGCACCAGCTGGCGGGTGACCGTCGTCGGGCAGGGCTGGAAGCGGATCTTGTCGTGCAGATGGGCCGGGACCATCGCCCGGACCTTCTCGATCGAGCCGTGGTTGCGCAGGCCGAAGAAGCTGGACTTCTCGACCAGCAGGCGCAGCGACTGGCCGAACCGGTTGGCCCGGTAGGACTGTCCGTCGAAGGCGTTGAAGCCCACGGCGAAGACGGCGATCGGCACGTCGATGGCGCTCATCAGCTCGTCCGGGACGTTCCACTGCCAGGCGCTGTTGCCGTTGGGCATGGTGTCCGGGATGAACAGGCCGCCGCCGCCGATGACCAGGCCCCGGCGCTTGTTGACGCGCTCCAGGGCCGCCTTGTCGAAGAGGCGGTGGGCGTGCACGGAGTGCCAGCGCCGGGAGGTGGTGTCCGGGCCGAAGGCCGAACGGACGCTCTCCGGAAGGAGTTTGTCGCCCGCGTTGCCCTGCCGGTCCATGTAGAACGCGACGTGCGCGAGCTGGTCCTCGGGCGCGCCCTGCTCCTGCGCCGGCACGGAGGCCGCGCGCTGCGCCCACAGACGGCTGGGGCGGTGCGTCGGGTCGACGGCGATGCCGGCGGTGGCGTACTTCAGCGCGTCGGCGTTGTCGCCGTGCACCCACGCCATCTGGGCGAGCCGGGCGTAGGAGGTGGCGGCCCGGTTGGGGGCGGCGGTGGCCAGCAGCAGCCGGGCCTTGGCCTCCTCGTACCGGGAGACGCTCATCAGGGCGTGGCCGAAGACCTCGTGCGGCCAGGCCTCGTCCAGCGGGATGTGCACGCCGGCCAGGATGTCGACGGCGTCCTGGTAGTCGCCGTTGCCTATGTGCGCGGCGGCGACCTTGCGGGCGACCTCGACATCGCCGGTGCGGGCGACGTGCGGGGTGCCGTAGTGCACGAGCAGGTCGTGGTGCAGGCCGCCGGGGGCCTCCATGTACGCGGTGTGGAACTCGGCGTCGGTCAGCTCGAACTCGCGCCAGCGCGCCTCCGCCTGGCTGTAGCCGGCCTCGCCGCCCTGCCAGGGCTTGTGGCGCCCGGTGAAGTGCAGGATCGCGGTGTCCTCGGGGACCGGGAGGTCGCCGGACAGCCGCCGCTTGACGAAGTTGTAGCGCGGGTCGAGGCGGACGAAGTCGCCGTTCAGGACCGAGTTGAGGATGCCCTGGTCGTGCTTGTCCAGCTCGTAGTCGCCGGAGCGGCCGCAGCGGTCCAGGCGGGCGCAGAACTCGTCGCTCAGGTACTCCTTCTGGATCACCAGCAGACCGGAGTTGAGCTTGTGCTGCCCGTAGAAGAACTGCGGGACGGCCGCCAACCCCTCGCGCAGTTCGAGGAGTTCGGCCAGGCTGCCCAGGACGACCATGTCGGTGTCGAGCGTGATGACCGTGTCGTACTCGCGGATCTTGAAGACGTCCAGGATGAAGTACGCCTTGCGGACCAGGTAGTTGTCCTGGTCGCCCTTCTGGTACGAGTCGTAGTGGTCGGCGTCGACGCGCCGCATCACGATGCGCGGGTGCAGGGCGCGGATCTGGGCGATCGAGCCGGGCTTCAGATCGTCGTAGAGGACGACGAAGTCCTCGCACACGCTCGGGTTGGACAGCGCCAGGCTGCGCAGCAGGACGAGGAAGCCGGGCAGGTAGTTCTCGTCGACGAAGCTCGCGAAGGCGATGCGCCGCTTGCCGGTCAGGGCGGCCGCGTCGGTCGACGGGGCCTTGACGGCGGGGGCCCCGGTCAGGGAGGTCGTGGTCATCGCAGGGATATCCTCATGTCGGTCACGCTCTGGGCCCGCTCCATGACCCATGCCTTCTCGCTGGTGTACTCGTGCACGGAGGTGATGGCGAGCTTCATCGCTTCCTGGACGCGGTAGGCACCGCTCTCGTAGAAGTCGAAGCCGATCAGGTCGAGCTTCGGGCTGACGTCGAGGAAGTCCAGCAGGTACAGCATGTTGAAGCCGGTGGTCGGGATGCCCGACCAGACGTCCGTGCCGAGCTTGCCGATGTTCCGCACCGGCCAGCGCAGCGACTCGTCACCGAGGTAGGTCTGGGCGCCGGGCACCAGGCGGTTGCGCAGCGAGTACTTCCAGTCGCCGGAGATGCCGCCGAAGACCAGGCGCGTGGTGACCTGCTTCTCCCAGTTGAAGCCGTGCTTGTGGATCGTGGCGTGGATGTCCGTCTTGCTGCCGGTGCTCTTCGGGTCGATCTTGTACGAGTTGAAGCGCACCACGAGGTCGTACGCGTCGATCTCGGCGCCCATCGAACTGGCGCCCACCCGGCCGGAGTTGGCGATCAGGGCGATCGACTTGCCGGCGATCCGGTTGCGGAACTCGCCGAGGCTGAGCCACTCCACGCCGCCGATGGTCGGGTCGGCGACCGGTCCGCGCATGCGGGTGCGGCGCTGCTCGGCGTAGAGGGCGAGGGCCTCGGTGAGCGCGGGCAGGTCGACGCCGGGGGCGGTCAGACGGAGGTCCAGGTACTGGCTGAGCAGTTCCTGGCGGTCGTTGACCGGGGCCTCCTCGGCGGCCAGCGTCAGGAGCGCTCCCACCAGCCGGGGCTCCGCCTCGCTCCAGTCGCCGACGGCCTGGGCGGCCAGACCCTCGGCCCACACGTCGGTGGCGGGGCGCCGGGTGAACTCCTCGGCGCGCGGGTTCTGCCGCTTCAGGAGGGCGATCAGCTCGCTCTCCTTCTGGCCGGCCAGGCGCAGTCCGGCGATCCGGTTGCGGACGCCGAAGCCGTCGTCGTCGGTGAGGCCGAGGTACTTCTCGTACGCCTCCAGGGCCTCGGTCTCGTCGCCGATCGCCTCCAGGAGACGGGCCCGCAGGCGCCAGCCGGCGCGGGAGTTCTTGCGCTGGGCCAGGACGGTGTCGCTGATGACCAGGGCGAGGTTGAGCTCGTCGTCGTAACCGGCCTCAAGGGCCTTGTTGGCGACCGCGAGCAGGGCGTCGAGCACCTCGTTCGGGATGCCGCCCGTGGGTGCCGTGGCGCCCTTGACCGCGCGCTTGAGCAGCGCGGTGGCGCCGCCGGCGGGTGCGGGCGCGGGGGCCGCCACGGAGGTGGTGCCCCACACGACGAGCAGCTTGCGCAGCTGCTCGGCGAGTTCGACGCGCTTGCGGTCGATGCTGCCGACGAGCTTCCCGCTGTGCGCGGCGCAGGCGCGCAAGCAGTCGTCCAGCTCCCCTCCACGTACACGTGCCCGTCTGTTCTGGACCCTCGTCATGGCGCTCCTGGGTATTTGCCAAGCCAATGCTGTGAAAACTGAGTCGTTCGCCGGGTTTACCACGGCGTAGGGGGATGCTGGAAAAAATTAGGAAGCGAAAGCGACGTTCAGGTGAACCAATGGGAACCGGAGGACGAATCGTTGGCCCGTCAACCCAGCTTTCGCCACGATTCGGACTATTGGCGCCGACTCCCCCATAGAGAGCTCCTGACAGAAAGACCGTCCGCGGAATCCGAGGTCAGAGCCCCGGAGCCGCGGCTGCGGTCGCTGGACGGACTGCGGCTGCTCGCCGCCTTGATGGTGGCGGCCTACCACTACGGCGGCCGCGGCGGCGAGGTCGCCCGCGCATGGGGAAGTTCCCCACGCGACCAGTTCCCCACGTTGCATTCGTATTTCGCGTACGGCTGTCTCGGTGTACAGGTCTTCTTCGTGATCAGCGGGTTCGTGATCTGCATGAGCGGATGGGGACGCCCGGTGAAATCCTTCTTCGCATCCCGTGCCGCGCGACTGCTGCCCGCCTATTGGGCGGCCATCGTACTAGTGACGGCTGTGTTCGCTCTCCCGGTCGTCGCCTACGAGGCGGTCTCGCCCAGTGACGCGCTGGTCAACCTGACGATGCTTCAGCAGCCGCTGGGCGTGGACCGGGTGCTCGGGGTGTGCTGGACGCTGTGGGCGGAGGTCCGCTTCTACGCGCTGTTCGCGCTGCTGGTCGTGGTGCCGGGGGCCAGTCGCCGCCGGGTGCTGCTGTTCTGCGCGGGCTGGCTGGCGGCGGCGGCGATCGCCCGGGGTGCGCACGAGCCGCTGCTCGACATCGTCGTGATGCCCGAGTACGCGCCGTTCTTCGTCGGTGGTGTGGGCCTCTACCTGGTCCACCGCGACCGGCGGGACGTCTACGCGTGGTCGGTGGTGGCCGTGGGCTGGCTGATCGGGCAGCACGAGGCGGTGGCGGCGCTGTGGCGCCCGGCGAGCGCGGGCGCGTTCGCCCATCGCACCGTGTTCGGCATCGTCCTGGTGGTGACGCTGGGCTTCGTGGCGGTCGCGGCGATCGCGCTGGGCCGGCTCAACTGGGCGAACTGGCCCTGGCTGACGACCGCGGGCGCCCTGACCTACCCCTTCTACCTGGTCCACGAGCACCTGGGCTGGCCGGTGATCCACATGCTGCACGCCGTCCTCGGCCTGCCCGCACGCCTGACGCTCACGCTCACCGTGCTGGGCCTGCTGGGCCTGGCCTGGCTCATCCACCGGTTCGTGGAGCGGCCGTTCGGGCCTCGCCTGAAGCGGACACTGGCGTCGGCGTGAGGGACGGCGGCGATACGGGCTTGAGGACGGTCGGCGGCGATACGGGCTTGAGGACGGTCGGCGCCGATACGCGCTTGAGGACCGTCGGCGGCACGGCTCAGCCCGCCGGTCGGTAGCGGGCTTCGATCCCGGCGAGGATCAGCTCCAGGCCCTCCTCGAACTGCCCGTCGTAGTCCTCGAAGATCTCCACGCCGACCGCCGCCGACAGCGGGAACTCGGCCAGCAGCCGGGCCCGTTCCTCGACGTCGTAGCCCTCGCGCCGTTCGTCGGGCAGCGGCTGGACGCCCTGCTCCTCGGTGACGAAGCCGATCGTGTACGCGTTCAGCGTGGCCGCCGCGCGGACCGCCTCGGTGAGGGTGAAGCCGGCGGCCGTGAACAGCCGCAGGTTCGCCTCCATCTCCCGGCCGTGGTCGGAGCCGGTGAAGTGCGAGCCGCTGAAGACCCGCGCGCCGTCGCGGTAGCCGAGCAGGGCCGCGCGCAGTCCGCGGTTGGCCTTGAGCAGCCGCTCCCGCCAGGTGTCCGCGGGATCCAGGGCCGTCCCCGCGACCATCCGCCGGTACATCTCGGTCGCCATCTCGTCCAGCAGCGCCTGCTTGTCCTTGAAGTGCCAGTACAGGGCGGGCGCCTTGACGTCCAGCTCCCTGGCGATGGCGCGGAGAGTCAGGCCCTCCAGGCCGACCTCGTTCAGCAGCTTCAGGGCGGTGTCCGCGACCCGCTTGCGGTCGAGGGGCGCACGTCGTTCCGTACTCACGCTTGACAGCTTAACAGCGTTAAGGGCACTCTTGCGGACAACGGAACTTAACAGCGTTAAGGAGACGGATCATGAGCGTGCAGGGACTGCCGGCGGACAGGGCATCGGTGGACGTACTGATCGTGGGCGCGGGCCCGACCGGCCTCGCCCTCGGGATCGACCTCGCCCGGCGCGGGGTGGACGCGTTGATCGTGGAACGCGGCGAGGGACTGGCCCGCGGCTCGCGCGGCAAGGGCATCCAGCCGCGCACGATGGAGGTCTTCGAGGACCTCGGTGTGCTGGACGGGATCCTCGCGGCCGGGGGCGAGTACCCGGTCGGGATGATCTGGCAGGACGGGAAGCAGGCCGGCGAGCACCGGATGATGGACCCGGCCGAGGACGCCGAGGAGAACACGCGGTTCACCGGACCGTGGATGGTCCCGCAGTGGCGGACGCAGGAGATCCTGTTCGCGCGGCTGACGGAGCTGGGCGGACGGGTGGAGTTCGGGCGCGAGGTCGTCTCGCTGGACGAGTCCCCCGACCGGCACGGCGACGGCGTGACCGTGCGCTTCGCCGCCGGCGACCCGGTCCGCGCGCGGTACGTGGTGGCGGCCGACGGGGGCCGTTCGGCGGTGCGCAGGAGCCTGGGGATCGCCATGGTCGGCGAGACGGTGGACCCGAACCCGATGCTGGTGGCGGACGTCAGGATCACCGGCCTGGGCCGTGACCACTGGCACGTCTTCCCGCCGCAGGGCGACAGCGAGGGCTTCCTCGCGATCTGCCCGCTCGCCGGTACGGAGGACTTCCAGGTCGTCGCCCAGTTCCCGGAGGGCACGCCGGTCGACACCTCGCCCGACGGCGTCCGCAAGGTCGTCGCCGCCCGCTCCCACCTCGCCCCCGAGGACGTGACGGAACTGCGCTGGTCCTCCGACTTCCAGCCCCGCGCGGCCCTGGCCGACCGCTTCCGCGCCGGCCGGGTCTTCCTCGCGGGCGACGCGGCGCACGTGCACTCCCCGGCCGGCGGCCAGGGCCTCAACACCAGCGTCCAGGACGCCTACAACCTGGGCTGGAAGCTGGGCGCGGTGCTGCGCGGGGGCGCGCCGGAGGAACTCCTCGACTCCTACGAGGAGGAGCGGCGCCCCATCGCCGCCCAGGTACTGGGCCTGTCGACGGGCGTCCACCGGGGCGAGGTGAAGCGCGGCAAGGCGACGCGCCAACTCGGGCTCGGCTACTGGGAGTCGACGCTGACGGTGGACACGCGGACGGCCCCGGAGGGGGTGCGCGCGGGCGACCGGGCACCGGACGTGACGGTGGCGGGGGCGCGCCTCTTCGACGCGTTCCAGGGCCCGCACTGGACGCTGCTGGCGCTCGGAACGGACCTCGACGCTGACGTGCCGATGGCACTCCCGGAGTCGGTACGGGTCGTGCACGCACCGGCCGAAGAGACGTACGGCCAGGGCCTGTTCCTGGTCCGCCCCGACGGCTACGTCGGCTGGGCGGGCACGTCGGTCACCGGGCTGCCGGAGTACCTCGCGGGCTTCGGCGAGCGCCCGTGACCGCCTATACGCTCCCGGCCAGCGACAGCTTCACCGCGAAGCCGAGGAACAGCGCGCCCGCCGCCGAAGTCGCCGTCGCCGAGAGCCGCCTGCGGCGACGGAAGGCGGCGGCCAGCTTGGTGCCGCTGAATATCAGCGCACTGAGGTAGAGGAAGCTGGCGATCTGGGCCAGGGTGCCGAGGACGACGAAGGACACGGCCGGGTAGGCGTACCCAGGGTCGACGAACTGCACGAAGAAGGCGACGAAGAACAGGATCGCCTTCGGGTTGAAGAGGCTGACGAGGAAGGCCCGTCGATAGGGCCGTTCATCGGGCGCCGCGACGGGCGCCTCCTCGACGGCCCGCTCCCGCCGGGTCCGCCACATCGCCCACGCGGTCCGCAGCATCCCGACGGCGAGCCACGTCAGATACCCGGCCCCCGCGTACTTCACGATCCCGAACAGCACGGCGTTCGCCTGCAACAGCGAGGCGACCCCGGCCGCGGAGAGGGTCATCAGCACGGTGTCCCCGCACCACACCCCGGCAGCGGCGGTGTACCCGGCCCGCACACCCTTACGGGCGGCGACGGAGAGCACGTACAACGAGTTGGGACCGGGCAGCAGCACGATCAGGACGAGGCCCGCCAAATAGGTGGGAAGGTCGATGACACCGAACATGCAGACGAGTGTCGCATGTGGGTACGACAGTCGGTCGTCACCGTCCGGGGAGTGACCACACAGGGGCCGACGACTTCGGTCCCTGCCCCCTCGCACCAGGCAAACCCCCAGCTCAGAGCCCCCTGTTCGCAACCCCCCACCCGGGGGCAGACTACGGGGCATGGGGAGAACGATCGTCACGACGGCGGCACTCGTGGCCCTGGCGGCCGTGTACGGCTGCACCGTGCAGGGCGCGGACGGCAAGGGGAACTCGCCGGTGCACATCTCGCTGCCGAGCAGCGCTCCCCCGACGGCGAAGTCCGACGGCGGTGCCACCGGCGGCGACGGGAAGTCGAGCGACTCGCCCTCGCCTTCCTCAACTCCCTCCAAGTCGGCCGAGCAGACCGGGCCCGCGCCCGCCGTGCTGTGGGCCCGGGGCGACAGTGGGCGTGATGTGCGGGAGTTGCAGGCCCGGTTGCATCAGGTGCAGTGGCTGTTCGACGGGCCGACGGGGTCGTACGACGATCTGACGGAGCGGGCGGTCAAGGGCTTCCAGGGCAAGCGCGGGCTGCCGAAGACCGGCGAGACGGACACCGTCACCTGGCAGCGGCTGGTGAAGATGACCCATGAGCCGGGGAAGTGGGACCTGTATCTGAAGGGCGGCCAGCCCGCCGGCGCGCCCGATCCGCGGTGTCTGACCGGGCGGGTGCTGTGCATCGACAAGACCACCCGGACCCTGCGCTGGATGATCGACGGACGCACGGTGTCGACGATGGCCGTCCGCTTCGGCGCGACGGGCACACCCACCCGGGACGGCGTGTTCCACGTCTACTGGAAGTCCCGCAACCACTACTCGACGCTGTACGACTCCCCGATGCCGTACGCGATGTTCTTCAGCGGCGGCCAGGCCGTGCACTACTCGTACGACTTCTCGGCCCGCGGCTACGCGGGCGGTTCGCACGGGTGCGTGAACGTCCGGGACGAGGCGGCGATCGCGAGTCTCTACGCGCAGGTACGGAACGGCGACAAGGTCGTCGTGTACTGGTGAGACACGCGGCATGAGGTGTGCGGGGCGCGGACGGGACCGGGGGAACGTGTCCCGCCCGCGCCGAGTTGCACGAGCCGAAGGTACGGGGGGAACCCCGGCTCTGTGCGACGGCCGATGACCAGTCGGCTCATTCAGTACTGCGTCATCCCGGCCGAAAACGTCACACCCCGCGGCAGAACATTTGAAAACCGCAGGTCAGAGCCTTACAGAGCGCTGTACGTCGGATCCGGCGCCGGAGTCGGCGCTGCGGGCGTCGTCAGCCGCGTCGGCACCAGGGGCCGGACGGCGCCCGATCCGCCGGAGCCGGTGGTCTGTCCGGCACCGCCGGGCTGCCCCGCACCGCCGGGCGCTATGTGGTTGCCGTCGTCGGCACCACCCAGGTCCTCGCCCTTGCCGCCCTGATCGCCCTGGTCGTTCTGCCCACCAGGACCGATCTCGTTCTTGCCGTCGTCCTTGCCGTCGCCCTTGCCCTTGCCGTCGCTGTCCTTGGCGCTGGACCCGGCGTCCCCGAGCGCGTTCTTGCAGTACCGCCACACGCGGCCGCCCCCGACGCCGCCCGCCGCGTGCACCAGGGCCCGTCTGCGCTCGGCGCTCAGCTTCTTGCCGTCCCGCAGATCACGGCAGGCCGCCGGGCCACCGCTCCACCGGCCGTCGTCCTTGCCCTCGGCGCGGCCCTCGGAGCCGGGCGCGACCGTGACGCCGGGACCCGGCGTGTCCGAGGCGGTGGGCCCGCCGGTGGGTCCGTCGGGCGTGGGCCGGCCGGGCAGCAGCCCCTTCGGCGAGGGCGACACCTGCGGCTCGTCCGGTGACACGGCCGCCGTGACGGAGGACACGGGGCCGGGGTCGCCGCCGAACGGCGTCGGCAGGATCCCGGAGGTGGCCGCGACCGCGACCCCGCCGGCCATGCCGAGGGCCAGCACGGCGGTCAGCCCGAAGCGCACGGGCCGCCAGCGGGAGGTGCGGGCGCCCGGTCCTGGGCCGCCGATCCGCACGAGCCCGGCGTCGGAGGACCGGCCGCGGGTGGCCGGGCCGACCGCCGCCCCGGCGGACCGGTCGGCGCGCGCGCTGCGGAAGGCGGCCAACGCGGCGGCCTCACCCGGAAGTTCGGGACCGGGCGGGACGACATCGGCGGAGAGCGCGTCGAGCGTTTTGGCGAGCCGTTCGGCTTCGTCCCGGGCGGCCGCGTCGACAGCTTCCAGTGGCTCTCCGCGCAGCAGCGTCTCCGCTGTTTCCGGGTCCAGCCACCTGTACTGCTCGTCGGCCATCACATGTCCTTCTGCGTCCGCGGACGCGTATGCGTCACACTCGCGGACGTCACCGCACGGTCTTCGGGTTCTCGCTGGTGCGGCATCGCGTCGAGCGCACCCGCGGATTCCGCATCGTCGGCGAGCAACTCTGCCAGGCGTTTCAGACCCCGGTGCGCCGCCGTGCGGACGGCTCCCGGCCGCTTGCCGAGCGTCTCGGCCGCGGTCTTGGCGTCGAGGCCCACCACCACGCGCAGCACCACGGCCTCGGCCTGGTCCTGCGGGAGCCGGGCGATCAGCGCGAGGGTGCGGTCGGTGGCCAGCGCCTCGATGGCCTCGCCGGCGGTGTCGGACTCGGCGGCCCGGCCGGCCAGTTCCGTTTCGTCGCCGCCGATGGCCGGGCGGCGGCCGCGCATGCGTATGTGGTCCAGGGCGCGGTTGCGCGCTATCCGGGCGGCCCAGCCGCGGAAGCGGTCCGCGTCGCCGCTGAACCGTTCCAGGTCCCGGGCGATCTGCAGCCAGGCCTCGGACGCGACGTCCTCGGCGTCCGGGTCGCCGACCAGCGTCCGGACGTACCCGAGCAGCCGCGGGTGCACCGCTCGGTACACAGTCCGGAACGCGGTCTCGTTCCCGTCCTGTGCCGCAAGCACCGCGGTGGTCAGCTCCGCGTCGTCCCCCAGCACCCGTCATCCTCGATCGATGGTCAGCCGATGGTTGCGGCGATTGTTCGACATCCGCGCCCGGCGCGAAAGGCACGTTACGACCTGAAACCGCTGCTCGTCCATGTCCGTACAAGCTGGGACCAGCTTGTGATGTCGTGGGGTGTGACAGAAACCGCACTCATGGCGCTGTAGCAAGTACGGGTCGCCGCGCGGCCCGTGCCGCGCGACGGCCGGGGCCTCTCCTGTGGGGGGTGGCGGCCCCGGCCGTTGCTTCGGTGGGAGCGCTCCGCCACCTCCGCCGGCGCTTTTCCCGGCCGTTCCACCGGCTGGCCGAATTCATTCGCACACCCATGTTCATGGGCACACCCATGTGTTCACCCGGCCCGCCAGTCGTCCCGCCGCCGGGTCGGCGCCCGGTGCGTGCCCGCGTCCCGGGCGGCCCGGAACGCATCCAGCGCCCGTCGCTCCCCCTCGGGATCGAGCACGCCGCTCCGGATGGCCCCGGCGAACAGCACTGCCAGAACCGGGCCGCCGGTACGGCCGCCCTCCCGCCGTTCACCCATGTCCCCGCCCCCATCCGTGTCCTACGGCCGGCCCTCGCTGTCACCGTTCACGTCGACTCCCCCAGCGTGTGCGGGTCGTCGTTCGTCACACCCTCCGCGCCGAGCCGCCGCGCGAGCGAGCGCAGCCCCCGGTGCGCGGCCGTACGCACCGCGCCGGGGCGCTTGCCGAGGACGCGGGCGGCGGCGGGGCCGTCGAGCCCGACGACGACCCGGAGCAGTACGGCCTCGGCCTGGTCCGGCGGCAGGGTGCGGACCAGCGCCAGCGCGCGCTCGGTGGACAGCGCCTCCAGGGCCTGGTCGTCGGTGGAGTGCGGCCCGGGCAGTTCCAGTACGTCCTGTTCGAGCGCCGCCGGCCGGGGCCGTACCCGCTGGCGGCGCAGATGGTCCAGGGCCCGGTGCCGGGCGATGGTCGCCGTCCAGCCGCGGAAGCCCGCGCCGTCGCCCTTGAACCGGCCGAGGTCCCGGGCGATCTCCAGCCAGGCGTCGGCGGCCACGTCCTCGGCCTCCTCGCCGACGAGGCCGCGCAGATAGCCGAGCAGCCCCGGCTGCACCAGCCGGTAGGCGACCGCGAAGGCCGCCTCGTCGCCCTGCTGGGCGCGCGCGACGGCCGCGCCCAGTTCCCCGTCGTACGCCTGCACGCGGCGGGGTTCCCCTCCCTGGCCCGACACTGCCCTGACAGAAGTCGTGAACACAGTTGAATCGTTTACGTCTTCACGGTCATCAGCGCCGGGCCGCACAGAAGTGTCACAGCTCGTCGGCTGCCCCAACTGGTCAGCACCATCAGGTGACTTGCATCACTGTCGGCCGGACTCCTGTGACGTTTGCCGCCCGGTGACCGCTGAATGGTCTAGAGCACCCGTGTGACGGGTGCGTTTTCTGTGACTTTCTTCTGACTTCTGTGGCCTTCGGGCCTTCTTCGGGGTGGGGAACACGTGGTGAGTCGTCGTACGTCCCATGCGTACAGACCGCTGAGCATGAAGCGCCGGGCCTGGCTGACGCTGGGCGCCGTGGTCCTGGGCGGCGGAGGCCTGGCGTCCTACGCCATCGCCAGCCCGTCGGCCGAGGGCGCGGCGGACGGCCAGGCCAAGCGGCCGGCCAAGGTCTACGACCTGACGCTGAAGAACACCGCGACCGGCAAGCGTGAGCTGGCGCGCACGGAGACCAAGCAGTTCTCGCTGCTGGGCGTCTCCTGGACGGGCGCGACCAAGGACCTGGACGGCACGGCCCAGGTCCGCACCCGCAGCACCGACACCGGCGCGTGGACGGCGTGGCAGGACCTGGAGACGAACGTCGACCCGGTGGAGGACCCCGAGGAGCGGGCCGGGGCGCGCGGCGCCTCGGAGCCCCTGTGGGTGGGCCCCTCGGACGGCGTGCAGGTGCAGGTCGTCCACGAGGACGGCAGCACAAGTGCCGGACTGCCCAAGGGACTTGAGGTCAACCTGGTCGACCCGGGCGTGGTGACGGCCGCCGAGCAGAAGGCCGAGCCGGCCGCGTTCGTCGCGGACGCGAGCCCCTCCGCGACCGTGACCACCACGGCGTCGCCGACCACCACCGCGACCCCGACCGCCACCCCCACGGCGACGCCCACCGCGCCGCCGTCCACCGTGCCCGAGCCGCCGATCACCACGCGGGCCGGCTGGGGCGCGGACGAGTCGATCAGCAAGGACCCGTCGGAGTACAACGCCGACGTGAAGGCCGTGTTCGTGCACCACACGGACGGCTCCAACGACTACTCGTGCGCCGACTCGGCGGCCATCGTCCGGGGCATCTACACGTACCACGTGCAGACCAACGGCTGGAACGACATCGGCTACAACTTCCTGGTCGACAAGTGCGGCACGATCTTCGAGGGCCGCAAGGGCGGCGTCGACCTCCCGGTGCTCGGCGCCCACACCTACGGCTGGAACCGTGAGTCCACCGGCATCGCCGTGCTCGGCAACTACACCACCGCCGGGGCGAGCAGCGCGGCCCTGACCTCGGTCGCCCGCATCGCGGCCTGGAAGCTCGGCCAGTACGGCGCCGACCCGGCCGGCACGGTCCAGCTGACGGCGGGCGCGACACAGAAGAACCTCGCCGGTACGAGCTTCACCGCCGGCACCGCGTACACCTTCAACCGGATCTCCGCGCACCGCGACGGCTACGCCACCGAGTGCCCGGGCACCTCGCTCTACGCCCAGCTGCCGACCATCCGCACCCAGGCGGCGGGACCGGTGCAGGCGCTGAAGACCGGCACGGTGACCGGCGCGGGCAAGTCGGGCACGACGTACTACACCAAGGGCGCCGTCACGGTGAACTGGTCGACCAGCACCCCGACTTCACTGATATCGAAGTTCGAGCTGCTGGTCGACGGCAAGGTGGTCGCCACCACCGCCGGTACGGCCACCTCCGCCAAGACCACGCTCGCGCTGGGCAGTCACAAGGTCACCGTGCGGGCCACGCACCAGTCGGGCAAGACGACGACCACGGCGGCCCTCGCCTTCGTCGCGGAGACGACCCCGCCGACCTTCACCACCGCCCCGAAGCTCACCCTGCGCACCGGCACGGTCAGCACCACCGCCGTCCCGGTCACCCTCGGCTGGAAGGCCACCGACGCGCAGGCCCTGAAGGCGGTCGACCTGCTGACCCCGACGACGGCCAGCCTGGGCGTGACCGCGACGACGTCCAGCCGCACCGCCAAGTCCGGCTCCGCGTCCGTCTGGTCGATGCGGGCGACCGACTTCGCCGGCAACACCCGCACGTCCTCGCCGTCCTTCACGCCGCTGATCCTCCAGGAGACCTCGGCGACGAAGTCCGGTACCTGGACCAGCCGTTCGTCCACCAGCTACCTCGGCGGGAAGTCGTACTCCAGCGGTTCGAAGAACGCGAGCCTGACCTGGACCTTCACCGGCCGCTCGGCGTCCTGGGTGGTCTCGCGGGCCTCGACCTCGGGACAGGCGTACGTGTACGTCGACGGCACCAAGGTGGCGACGGTGGACCTGAAGTCCGCCACCACCAGCTACCGCCAGGCGATCTGGACGAAGAGCTGGACCACCAGCGCCAAGCACACGGTCAAGGTCGTCGTGGTGGGCACCAGCGGCCGCCCGACGATCACGACGGACGGCCTGGTGTACATCAAGTAGTTCGCGGGCCCGGGCTACTTCGACCAGCTCAAGTAGCCACGTCCTCCAGCGACTTGGGCGCCTGCTCCCCCGGACCACCCTGGGGAGTGGGCGCCCGATCCGCGTTCACGACCACTCCGGCGATCAGCGCGGCCAGCAGCAGCGCGGCCATGGCCCACCAGGTGGCCACGTTGAAGCCGTGCACGGAGGCCTTCGCCGCCAACTCCCGGGCGTCGACGCCCGGTCCGGCATGGGCCGTCAGATAGCGCGCGGTCACCGTCGCGGCGATCGTGTTCAGCAGCGCCGTACCGATCGAACCGCCCACCTGCTGGGCGGTGTTGAAGGTGGCGGAGGCGGCGCCGGCGTCCCGCGGGGCGACGCTGCCGGTGGCCAGGGACACGGACGTCATCATCGCGGTGCCCATGCCCAGGCCGAGCATCAGCATCCCGGGCAGGATGTGCGAGGCGTACGCCGGTTCCACGCCCACCTGGGCGATCAGCGCGAGCGCGCCGGCCGCGATCAGCAGCCCCGGGACCATCAGCACGCGCGGCGGCACCTTGTTCAGCAGCCGGGCGGCGATCTGGGTCGAGCCGATGACCATGCCGACGGTGATGGGCAGATAGGCGACTCCGGTCTTCACCGGCGAGTACCCGAGCACGCCCTGCATGTAGTAGGTCAGGAAGAGGAACGTGCCGAACATCCCGATGGTCACCAGCAGCACGGTCAGGAAAGCGCCCACCCGCTGCCGGTCCTTGACCACCGACATCGGCAGCAACGGCACCCGCGCCCGGGTCTGCCAGAAACCGAACGCGCCGAGCAGGACGACCCCGCCGCCGAGCAGCCCGAGCACCAGCCCGTCGCTCCAACTCCTGGACTCCGCCTCGGAGAAGCCGTAGACGATGGAGAGCATCCCGGCCGAGCCGAGCAGCGCGCCCGGCACGTCGAGGCGGCCGCCCGGGTGGCGTTCGCCGGGCGGGAGCAGGGTCAGGGCGCCCGCGAACGCGACCAGCGCGATGGGCACGTTGACGTACAGGCACCAGCGCCAGTCCAGGTACTGGGTGAGGAAACCGCCCGCGAGCAGACCGACCGCGGCGCCCGCGCCGATGATCGCGCCGAAGATGCCGAAGGCCTTGCCGCGGTCCTTCGGGTCGGTGAACGTCGTCGCCAGCAGCGACAGCGCGGAGGGCGCGAGCAGCGCGGCGAACATGCCCTGCAGGGCGCGCGCCCCGAACAGCATCCCGGAGTTGGCGGCGGCCCCGCCCAGCGCGGACGCGGCGGCGAAGCCGAGCAGCCCGATCATGAACGTGTTGCGCCGCCCGGCGAGGTCGGAGACCCGACCACCGAGCAGCAGCAGTCCCCCGAAGGCCAGGGTGTACGCGGTGATCACCCATTGCCGGTTGCCGTCCGACATGTGCAGGGCGGCCTGGGCGGACGGCAGGGCGATATTCACGATGGTCATGTCGAGCACGACCATCAACTGAGCCAGGGCGATGACTACCAACGCCCACCAACGACGATTGTCGGCCATGCGGCCATCGTGCTCCCGCCGACTCAGCTTTGGGAACGGTCGCGTCTCTTATTACGCTGTTTTTGCCGAGCCCATGGAGTGCCGGGGCGGGTCGGCGCGGCTCAGAGCGGCACGACACCCAGCCGGTCCAGCAACCGGAAGAAGAGGTTCTCGGCGAGCGGGTCGGGGTCGGCGGTCAGTACGTCGATCAGCGGCTCGTCGGGCACGTCGTGCCCGGCCTCGGCGGCCCAGGCGACGGCCCGGTCGGCGGCGTCGCGGGGGTCCAGGAAGTAGTCCTCCACGGTGAGCCCGTCGTTGCCCGCGCCGAGGTACCCGGCCATCGCGGCCCGCGCCAGACAGGTGGTCCACGCCCCGCTCTTGGGCCCCGCCGCCTCGACGACCACGGCCGTGCTGTCCATGACGTACCCGAAGAGAGCGGGGGCGCCGGTCTCGCGGGCGAGGACGTTCATGCTGCCGACCTCGCCGTCGCCGCTCGGGTACTCCCACACCTGCCAGCCCTCGGGCGCCGACTCCCGCAGCACCATCCCCTCGGCGTCGGCCAGCGCGTCCAGCTCGGCCAGCGGCCGCTCGCTGCGGCCCACGACGTAGTACCCCCAGTAGCCCATGCCCGTTCCCCCACGGTCTCTCGGCTTCGGCTCGCGCCGAACACACCACAGCCGTACGTCTGTTGGCAGCCCTATCCTGGGATCACCCCAGCTTGTCGGCAAGGGTCTTGAACTGCGTCCACGACTGGGCCGGCCGCCGCGGATCCCACAGCTTCTGGACCGTGGCCCGCAGCGGCAGCCTGATGCCGGCCGCGACCTGGTCCTGCGTCTGGGAGTTGGCGAGGTCGCACCAGACCGCGAAGGACCCGCCGAGGATCTGCCCGTCGTACTTCGAGGACACCGCCTGCGTGCCGCGCACGACGAGCGGGGTCCACTGCTCGTAGATCCGCTGCCCGGTCGGGTAGACGAAGGTGTTCGGCTCCCCGAGGACGTAGTAGAGGAACTCGTCGTTGTAGTTGACGACCTTCCGCCCGGCGCTCAGGTACTCGACCGGCAGCCGCGCCCCGATCTCCTTGCCCGTCCAGTACCCGACCCGCAGGTCCTTGGCCGCCGCCACGGACGTACCGGCGAAGAAGCCGTCGTTCCACGCGCGCATGGTGCGGTCGTGGGCGCGGACGGTGTCGGCGCGGTCGTTGAGCCAGCCCGTGGTCAGGTCGGCGACGGTCCCGCCGGAGCCGTAGGCCGCCCGGGCGGCGGTGGCGAGCTGCGGATAGGAGGCGGCGGGACTGGCCACGGTCAGCGCCTGGTACTCGTCGCCGCCGAGGTTCCACTGCCCGCCGGGGAAGAGCCCGGCGTACTCGTTCAGCAGGTCGTCGACGATCTCGGCGGCGGCCGGCTTGGAGATGTCGACGGCTCCGCGCGAGGCAACACCCTGCGTGTTGCGCAACTGAAGATCCGGATGGGCGGCGATGACCGCGCCCAGATGCCCGGGCGAGTCGATCTCGGGCACGACGGTGATGTGCCGGCTCTCGGCGAGCTCGACGATCTTCGTGACCTGGGCCTTGCTCAGATGGTCCTTGGACACGATCTCGGGATGACTGTCGGAGGCGATCCGAAAGCCCTGGTCGTCGGAGAAGTGCAGCCCGAGCTCGTTGAACTTGAGATCCCCCAGCTCCCGCACCCGGTCCTCGATCCAGGCCGCGGTGAAGGGCTTGCGCGCGATGTCCAGCATGAACCCGCGCACCTGCTTGGCCGGCTCGTCCCGCACGACCCCCTCGGGCGCGGTCCCGCCGCCGTGCACCTCCTGCTTGAGCGTCCGCGTCCCGTAGAACACGCCCGAGTCCGCGGGCCCGCTGATGTTCACCCGACCGCCGCGCACGGTCATGGCGTACGACTCCGGATCGGCCCCTTCGTCGTCGTTCAGCGCCAGCCGTACGTCCCCGGCGCGCACGTCGTCCTGCTCCCCGGCGTACGTCAGCCCCAGCTCACCGGCGATCAGGCGCCCCTCGTCGGCCAGCTCGGCATCGCCCACGACCACGCGCTCCCCGCGCACCGGACGCCAGCCGGGACCCCGGGCGGCGGTGTGCGAGCGCACGGCGGGAATCGTCCTCGGGGCCTGCGAGAGGGCGTACGAGCGGGTCGGCGTCGGCGTGGGGCTCGGCGCCCGGGACGCGCTGGGCGTCAGGCCCGAGCGGACGTCCGAGGGCTGCTGCGTGCGCGCCGCCCCGACGGGCCCGCTCTCGTCGCCGGAGGCCCAGAAACCGAGGCCGACCCCGAGCGCGACCGTCCCGGCGAACGCGCCCGCGACGATCATCCGCCTGTGCTTGACCTTCTGCGCCGGAGGCCGGCGCCTGTGCTGGCTCACAGCGCCAACCTAGGCCCCTCAGGGGGCGCGATGTGTCCACCACACGTTCCGAAACTCTCCCGTGCGGGTGAAATTCGGGCATCCGTCGGACACGTCGCGCTCTCGCTCGATAACGTGACGACACACCTTTCACAGTTTGCGCTGCTCTCCCAGCTTCCCTCGCTTCCTCTGCCGAAACTGCCGAAACCCACGTGACGCCCACACACCTTCCTGGCCGAGTCGGCATACCGGCACTGCCCACCGTCCTGGCCGCCTTCAACGGCGCCCCCGCCGACGACGCCCGCGCCCTCCTCCTGACCTGCCTCCGCAGCCACCGCTGGGCGGACCGGGTGGCGGCCCATCGCCCGTACCCGGACGTCGACTCTTTGTTGGCGGCATCGGACGAGGCGGCGTACGACCTCTCGTCGACGGACCTCTCGGAAGCACTGGCCGCGGAAACGCTGCCCACGCTGCCTGACGACACGTACTCGGCCGCCCACACGGCCCTGAGCGCGGCCCAGGCGGCCTACGAGGCCCGCTTCGGCCACGCCTTCGTCATCTACCTGGGCGACACCGCGCCGGGCCAGTGCCTGGATCACATCCTGGAGGGCATCCGCTCCCGCTTGACGAACGACCCGGAGGAGGAACGGGCGGTAGCGGCGGAAGAACTCCGGCGCCTGGCGAAGAAGCGGCTTCTGGAGGTACTCAGGGGCGCGGGGAACTGCGCGACCAGCCCCCGCGGCGCCGCACCCGGCGCATAGCAGAACCAACCACCCCAGAAGCCGCAAAACTTACCCATCCGCGTGCCACTTTGATCACACAGGTAGGCCCGAGGTAAACCAACCGACAGCGCGTCGCTACGATGCTGAGGGCCGGTGGACCGTACCCGGCCGGGCCCACCGACCGCACAAGCCGGCGCGGCCCCAATCCCCGCTCCCCGGAGGGACTTCCGTGCCGGCTGGAACGCTGTACCGCGGCCGGGAAGGAATGTGGTCCTGGGTGGCTCATCGAGTCACCGGCGTCCTCATCTTCTTCTTCCTGTTCGTTCACGTGCTGGACACCGCTCTCGTCCGTGTCTCCCCCGAGGACTACGACAACGTCGTAGCCACGTACAAGACCCCGCTCGTCGCGTGCCTGGAGTACGGCCTCGTCGCCGCCATCCTCTTCCACGCGCTCAACGGCCTGCGCGTCATCGCCGTCGACTTCTGGTCGAAGGGCCCGCGCTACCAGAAGCAGATGCTCTGGTCCGTCGTGGGCATCTGGGTCGTGCTGATGCTCGGGGCGATCTACCCCGTCCTCGGCCACGCCGCTCGTGAACTGTTCGGGAGCTGACACCGATGGCCACCACTGAATCCGCCGCCTCCGGTGTCGGCCCTGTCGAGGGCGAGTCCCTCTTCAACGTCGACAACCCCGCGCCTCTCATCGAGGCCCCGCGCCAGCGCACCAAGAAGACCCCCAAGTCCACCCGGGGCAACTTCGAGATGTACGGCTGGCTGTTCATGCGCCTGTCCGGCGTGGTGCTGGTCGTCCTGGTCCTGGGTCACCTGCTGATCCAGCTGGTCCTCGACGGCGGTGTCTCCAAGATCGGCTTCGCCTTCGTGGCCGGCCGCTGGGCCTCGCCGTTCTGGCAGGTCTGGGACCTGCTGATGCTGTGGCTGGCGATGCTGCACGGCGCCAACGGCCTGCGCACGGTCATCAACGACTACGCGGAGCGCGCGAACACCCGGCTGTGGCTCAAGGGCCTGCTCTACACCGCCACGGTGTTCACCATCCTGCTGGGCACGCTGGTGATCTTCACCTTCGACCCGAACATCCGCTAGGCCGCCGGGCTGAGGGACTGAGGAATTCCTGATGAAGATCCACAAATACGACACCGTCATCGTGGGCGCGGGTGGCGCCGGTATGCGCGCCGCCATCGAGTCGACGAAGCGCAGCCGCACCGCGGTCCTGACGAAGCTCTACCCCACCCGCTCCCACACGGGCGCCGCGCAGGGCGGCATGGCCGCCGCGCTGGCCAACGTGGAGGAGGACAACTGGGAGTGGCACACCTTCGACACGGTCAAGGGCGGTGACTACCTGGTCGACCAGGACGCCGCCGAGATCCTGGCGAAGGAGGCCATCGACTCGGTTCTCGACCTGGAGAAGATGGGCCTGCCGTTCAACCGGACGCCCAACGGCACGATCGACCAGCGCCGGTTCGGCGGTCACAGCCGCAACCACGGCGAGGCCCCGGTCCGCCGGTCCTGCTACGCGGCCGACCGCACCGGCCACATGATCCTCCAGACGCTGTACCAGAACTGCGTCAAGGAGGGCGTGGAGTTCTTCAACGAGTTCTACGTCCTCGACCAGCTGATCACCGAGGTCGACGGCGTCAAGCGCTCGGCCGGCGTGATCGCGTACGAGCTGGCGACCGGCGAGATCCACGTCTTCCAGGCGAAGGCCGTGATCTACGCGTCCGGCGGCTGCGGCAAGTTCTTCAAGGTGACGTCGAACGCGCACACGCTGACGGGCGACGGGCAGGCGGCGGTCTACCGCCGGGGCATCCCGCTGGAGGACATGGAGTTCTTCCAGTTCCACCCGACCGGCATCTGGCGCATGGGCATCCTGCTGACGGAGGGCGCCCGCGGTGAGGGCGGCATCCTGCGCAACAAGGACGGCGAGCGCTTCATGGAGAAGTACGCGCCGGTCATGAAGGACCTCGCCTCGCGAGACGTCGTCTCGCGCTCCATCTACACGGAGATCCGGGAGGGCCGCGGCTGCGGTCCCGAGGGCGACCACGTCTACCTCGACCTCACGCACCTCCCGCCGGAGCAGCTGGACGCGAAGCTGCCCGACATCACGGAGTTCGCGCGCACCTACCTCGGCATCGAGCCGTACACGGACCCGATCCCGATCCAGCCCACCGCGCACTACGCGATGGGCGGCATCCCGACCAACGTCGAGGGTGAGGTGCTGAGCGACAACACGACGGTCGTCCCGGGCCTGTACGCAGCCGGCGAGGTCGCGTGCGTATCGGTCCACGGCGCGAACCGTCTCGGCACCAACTCCCTCCTGGACATCAACGTGTTCGGGCGCCGGGCGGGCATCGCGGCGGCGGAGTACAGCCAGAAGGCGTCGTACGTCGAGCTGCCCGAGGACCCGGCGCGGCAGGTCATCGACCAGGTCGAGCACCTGCGCAACTCCACCGGCACCGAGCGCGTGGCGGTCCTGCGGCGCGAGCTGCAGGAGTGCATGGACGCGAACGTCATGGTCTTCCGCACCGAGCAGACGATCAAGACGGCGGTCGAGAAGATCGCGGAGCTGCGCGAGCGCTACCGGAACGTGTCGATCCAGGACAAGGGCCGCCGGTTCAACACGGACCTGCTGGAAGCGATCGAGCTCGGCAACCTCCTGGACCTCGCCGAGGTCATGGCGGTCTCCGCGCTCGCCCGCAAGGAGTCCCGCGGCGGTCACTACCGCGAGGACTACCCCAACCGCGACGACGTCAACTTCATGCGCCACACCATGGCGTACCGCGAGGTCGGCGACGACGGCACCGAGTCCATCCGTCTCGACTACAAGCCGGTCGTCCAGACCCGCTACCAGCCGATGGAGCGTAAGTACTGATGGCTACCCCTGTTCTGGACAAGGCGGAAGCGGCCGGCCAGCCCGAGCCCGGCTTCGCCGACTCCCCCTACATCACGGTCACCTTCCGCATCCGCCGCTTCAACTCCGAGGTCTCGGCGGAAGCGACGTGGGAAGACTTCCAGCTGGAGATCGACCCCAAGGAGCGCGTCCTCGACGGCCTCCACAAGATCAAGTGGGACATCGACGGCACGCTGACCTTCCGCCGCTCGTGCGCGCACGGCATCTGCGGTTCGGACGCGATGCGGATCAACGGCAAGAACCGTCTCGCCTGCAAGACCCTGATCAAGGACCTCAACCCCGAGAAGCCGATCACGGTCGAGCCGATCAAGGGTCTGACGGTCCTGAAGGACCTGGTCGTCGACATGGACCCGTTCTTCCAGGCGTACCGGGACGTGATGCCGTTCCTGATCACCAAGGACACGAACGAGCCCACGCGCGAACGCCTCCAGACGGCCGAGGACCGCGAACGCTTCGACGACACCACGAAGTGCATCCTGTGCGCCGCGTGCACGTCGTCGTGCCCGGTCTTCTGGAACGACGGCCAGTACTTCGGCCCGGCCGCCATCGTCAACGCCCACCGCTTCATCTTCGACAGCCGTGACGAGGCGGGCGAACAACGCCTGGAGATCCTCAACGACCGCGACGGCGTATGGCGCTGCCGCACCACCTTCAACTGCACGGACGCCTGCCCCCGAGGCATCGAGGTCACGAAGGCGATCCAGGAAGTGAAGAGGGCGCTGATCACTCGGCGGTTCTGAGCTTCTTGGCGATACAGCTGCGAGGGCCCCGTTTCCGGGTTGGGAGCGGGGCCCTTTGGTGTGCGGTAGCCCGTTTGGGTGACCGTGATCGTTAAGGACATGCCGACGCTGTCCGGCCTACGATGATGCTCTCGACACCAGCCCAGCAGGAGGCACGCGATGTCCGCAGCATCCGTCGAGCGGCCCCATGACGACCGTCCGCTGATCGCGGAGGCGAACCGGATCATGGATCGCCTCCCGGGCTACCGCGTCGAGATCATCGGAGGCCAGATCATCGTGTCCCCGCCCCCGGACGCAGCCCATGCCCGCGCTCTGAGCAAGCTCATGCGCCCTTTCGTCGCAGCTGGTCTCGACGACGGCGTAACAGAGGTGCTCCAGGGAGTGGGCCTCTGGCTCCCCAGCGGCACCGAGGATTACGCCATCCCAGATCTGGTGGTAGTTGACGCCGATATCGAGGAACACCTCGTCGAGAACAATTGCTACGACCCCGTCTGCTTTCGTCTGGTCCTGGAGGTCACCTCCAGCAACTACAAGACCGACCTGCGGGACAAGGTAAAGGCATACGCCACTGCCAAGATCCCGGTCTACGTGATCATCGACCGTAGGCACCAGCGCCTCCACGTCCTGACCGATCCCACCGGGGACGACTACGAGAGCCACCGCCCGCACTCCCCCGGTGAACTCGTCCTCCTCCCCGACTCCATCGGCGCGGAGGTCACCCTGGACGTGGCAGAGATCCTGAAGGCAGGCCAGCCGAAGAACACCTAGAGCTGGCTCAGGATCGACGGGTCCGTGATCCTCGTGTCGTTCGCCAGCAGCATCGCCTTGCTCAATATCACCGCCAGCATCCGGTCCCCCTCGTACGGCAGGTAACCCGTCTCCGGGATCGCGGGGTTGGACTTGGGGACGATGCACAGGTACTGGCCGCTCGGGGTCATGAGGATGTTGCCCGAGCCCAAGTGGATCTTGTATGTGTGGCGTTCGCCCTTGACGTGGAGGAAGCGGCCTTCCAGGGTGCAGCGGTTGGCTATCGCCAGGCGGGGGATCAGGCGTTCCAGGAGGGCTCGGCGGGTCTGGGCGCTCTCGTTGAGGGCGCCGAAGCTGAACGACGACCAGTACTCGTGGAAGCGGCCGGCCGGGCCGCCGTCCTGCCAGGTCGGGTCGTTGCCGACGCTTGCCACACCGACGAACAGGTCGACGTCGCGCAGGACTTCGGAGAGGACCAGGGGTGGGATCTCCGTGAGGGGGAGGGGAGTTGTGGGGTTCTCGCCGTCGCGGAGCCACATGCGGTAGTCGCCGCCGCAGCAGTGCGCCGAGTTCTGCGGGGCCTCCAGCGGGTAGAAGCGGACCTGGTCGGTGCGCAGGCGGAGGTAGGAGCCGGACTCCGTGGTGTCGGCGCCGTACTCCTGGCCCTCGCCGCTGATCCAGTACTCCGCCCGCAGGCCCCACTGGGGCAGTTCGCGTGTCGCCGGTGGTGCCTCGTCGTCCACCATCAGGCGCAGCTTGTTGCGCCAACCCCTGACCGCGGCCAGGGAGTTGAACTGGTGCTGGCGCAGGATGTGGGCCGCGAAACGGTTCGAGTACGTGCCCGTCGCGCGCTCGGCGTCCGTCAGCAAGTACACCTCGCGGTGCGCCTGTTTGAACGGCTGTGTGATGCCGTGCCGCTCCAGCCAGTCGCGCCACGCGATCGTCTCGGCCGGGTCGTGGCCGACCGGGTGCCAGAGGGTGACCTCGGCGCCTTCGGCGACAGGGGTGGCGGGGGTGTCGGTGAGGGTGCGGAGTTCGCCGTCCGCGTATCCGGCCGTCTGGCCGTCGATCGTCCACAGGAGGCGGCGGGCCAGCGTGCCCACCAACGGGTGATCCAGGTAGCGGGCGCGCCAGGCGCCGTACTGCCACGTGCGGCGGGACAGGAACTGGCGGTCCAGGCGCTCGCTCTGCGCCGACAGCATCTTGTCGATGTCCTTGGCCGCGGTCTTGAGGTCCTTGACGGCGTCGGCGTGGTCTCGGCGGACAGCCGCCGGGATGCTTTTGACCTGCTTGCCGGTCGCCGTCCGCCAGGTCAACACCGCCTTCGTGCCCTGGACTTCTAGGAGTGCGGTCGATTCACCGAGGGTGTGGCTCGCGCGGCCGACCTCCGTCAACCCGTATGCCGGTACGGCCAGTTCCTCGATCTCCTCGCGGGTCAGGCCGAGAGCGGCGGCACGGGTCTCCAGGGCCGTGTCGAGGAGCTTGGCGGTGGCCTTGTACGTCACCCGGGAGGCGAGGCGGGCCAGTTCGGCCAGGGCGGCTTCGCTGTCGATGCGGGACAGGGCGTTCACGCCCGCGTTGGCGACCTTCGGGTTCCGCGGACCCATGCCCGCGACCTTCTTGAGGGAGGTCTCCACCAGGGCGCCGAGGGCGCGGGCCGTGTCCGGGTGGGGTGGGAGGAGCGCGAGCAACCAGGCCAGACCACGCAGCGCGTTCGCGTTGCAGGGGTCATAGGCGCTGTTGATGTCGGGCTCGTACGCGCGCCGGTCGAGCGGGAGGGTGCGCGGGCGGCCGACGAGGGCGAACCAGGCCGGCACGGTCTCGCGGACCCGGTCGGCGCCGACGGCGTCGATCACCACGTGGGCCTGCTTGTCCCACCTGGCGGTGGGCTTGGCGGCGGTGGCCGTCGCCGCGTGCCGCAGCAGCGCCTCCCAGTCGGGCCCGGTGGCGTCCCGCAGAGCCTGCTCCGCCCACTCCTCGCCGACGTTGAGGGCGGGGTCGGTGAGCTTCTGCGCCAGCGCGACGACCGGCTTCGAGCGGTACGCCTCCACGGCCGAGCGGCAGACCACGGCGACGAGCGCCGGCGAGAGCGCGCGGCCCTGCGCGAGTTCGTGCTCGGCGAGGGACTCGAAGCCGGAGGCGTGCCAGAAGGAGTGCACCCGGCTGAGGTCGTCCAGCGCGCGGTGCCGCTCGGCAGCCAGCGGGTCGTCGTCGATGCCGTCGGAGAGCCGGATCGTCAGGGCGATGGCACCGCAGCGGGCGTCCAGTTCGTCGCCGAGGGCCGGGAAGCGCTCGGCCAGCGCGTGCAGCATCGCGCGGCGCCGCTCCACCGGCAGCGCCCGCAGCTCCTCGACGGCCTCGCTCCAGCCGGGCCGGCCGAAGTACCCCCGGCTGGAGGCCACCATCTTCATGGTCTCGTCGGCCACCCGGCCGGCGTCGAACACGGCGAGGCGGTTGCGCAGCCGGTCCAGGTGCGAGCGGGGAGAGCGCATCAGCCACCCACCAGCGGTACGAGCTTCAGGAACGTCACCTCTGTGCCCAGCGGCAGCTCGATCTCCTCGGTCACGTCCGTCACCTGACGGTCGCCCACCAGCACCAGGAATCCGTTCCCCGCGAACGCCTTCAGCACGAGGCCTGACTGCACCTCGGGGTCTATCCGGCGGGGCGTGCGCAGCGCGTACCCGTTCAGCACGCGCTCCGCGTCCTCCGGCTGCACCAGGCCCTGGAACACCCCGGGCATGCGCGCGTTGTACTCGGCGACCTCCTGGAACACCCGGCGCCTGATCAACTCACCCACGGTGAGCCGCTCCTCGGCGACCTCGAGCTCCCAGCCCGCGCCCCGCTCCCCCGCAGTCGTCTCGTCGACGAACGTCACGATTGCCATGCCGCCGACAGTAGAGGCCGCCACTGACAATCACGGGTTCCGGCCGATCTTCCGCCTAACCTGATGCCATGTCAGATGACCAGTCGTACGAGCTGCTCGGATTCGACAACGCGCTGCTGCCGGTCGGCGACCTCGCCGAGGCCGTGCGCTTCTACGAGAGCGCCGGGTTCGCCGTGGCGTTCCGCTTCGACGAGGCCGGGATCGCCCTGCTGAAGGTCGGTGCGGAGACGCCCGGGATCCTGCTGCGGCAGGAGGAGGCGCTGGGCCACCGGCCGCCGTCGTGGCCGGCCTCCCGCCTGTGGATCGAGGTGGCGGACGCCCGCACGGCCGCCCGCTCCCTGCGCTCGGCAGGGGTCGCGCTCCTCGACGAGCCCTTCTCGGTCGCCACCGGCTGGACCGTCGAGGCCGCCGATCCGTGGGGGAACGTCATCGGGTTCACGGACTACACCAAGCGCCCGGAGCTGGGCCGCAGCCGGTGAGTCGGGGCCGCAGTCGGTGAGCCCGGAGGCCGCGGGCTGTGGCCGGGAACCGGTCGGGCACCCCGTAGGCTCCTGTGCGTGTCCGCCACGAACGACAGCGCCCCGCAGAGCGACAGCGTGCCCAGCAAGTCCGAACAGACCCGCGCGCTGATCCTGGAGACGGCCATGCGGCTCTTCCAGGAGCACGGTTACGACAAGACCACGATGCGGGCGATCGCCAAGGAGGCCGGGGTCTCCGTCGGCAACGCGTACTACTACTTCGCCGGCAAGGAACACCTGATCCAGGGCTTCTACGACCGGATCGCCGCCGAGCACCAGGTGGCGGTCCGCGAGGTCCTGGACCGGGAGACGGACCTGGAGGCGCGGCTCGCGGGCGTGCTGAAGGTGTGGCTGGACATCGCGGCGCCGTACCACGAGTTCGCGGTGCAGTTCTTCAAGAACGCGGCCGACCCGGACAGTCCGCTGAGCCCGTTCTCGCCGGAGAGCGAGCACGCGCGCGTGGAGGCGATCAGCGTCCATAGAGAGGTGCTGGCCGGGGCGAAGACCAAGGTGGCGCCCGAACTGCGGGACGTGCTCCCGGAGTTGATGTGGCTCTCCCAGATGGGGCTCGTGCTGTACTGGGTGTTCGACCGGACCCCGGGGCGTGAGCGGAGTTACCGGCTCGCCGAGCGCGGGGCGCGGCTGACCGCGCGCGGGGTCTCGCTGGCCCGCTTCCGGGTGCTGCGGCCGCTCGTCCTGGAGGTGCACGAGCTGTTCACGGACTTCCTGCCCGGGATGACCCACGCGCTGCCCGACCCGGCGAAGAAGCGGTCCGGCTCGGCGAAGGAGAAGCACGGGGCGCCCGCCGACCTGCCCGATGACGAGCCGGAGGTCGACGGGCGCCCCTGAGCGCTCAGTTGACGGCGTCCACCTCGTCCTCCGCGAGCTCGATGTCGTACACGAGAGGCCCGTCCGCCACCATCACGTGCCTGGCCCGGGAACCGTGGGCCGGGGACGTGACGGCGAGCAGATAGGCGCCGGGACCCGGCACCGACACGATGTACGAGCCGTCGGCCAGGGTTGTCACCCGGTCCAGTTGGCGTCCGCCCTTGGACAGGACCGTGACCGCCGCGCCCTCCACCGCGTCACCGTCCGGGCTGCGCACGAAGCCGTGGACGGCGGAGGCGGGGCCGTCGGCCGCCGTCGCGGGCACGCTCTCGCCCGGCTCGCCGTCCTCCTTGGGCTCGACCGCGAGATGCGGCAGGCGCTTCTCCAGCCACTCCGGCAGCCACCAGTTGGAGTTGCCGAGCAGGTGCATCGCGGCCGGCACCAGCGCCGTACGCAGGATGAAGGCGTCCAGCGCCACCGCGGCGGCCAGGCCCACGCCCGCCATCGCCGCGCCCGAGTCGCCGCTCAGGACGAACGCCATGAAGACGCAGACCATGATGAGGGCGGCGGAGTTGATGACCCGGCTGGTCTCGGCGAGGCCCACGCGTACCGCGCGCGCGTTGTCCCTGGTGTGCACCCACTCCTCGTGCATCCGGCTGACCAGGAACACCTGGTAGTCCATGGAGAGGCCGAACAGCAGCGACAGCATGATGACGGGCAGGAAGGCGTTGATCGGGCCCTCCTTGCCGAGGCCGAGCAGCTCAAGACCCCAGCCCCACTGGAAGATCGCCACCAGGACGCCGAAGGAGGCGGCCGCCGCGATCAGGTTCATCAGGGCGGCCGTCAACGGGACCACCAGGGACCGGAAGGCGACCAGCAGCAACAGGAAGCCCAGGCCGATGATGGTGGCGATGAACAGCGGCAGCCGCTCGCCGGTCACCGTCGCGAAGTCCTTCGACACCGCCGTCACACCGCCGACGTGCGCGGTGACGTCGGCCTGCGGGATCACGTCGTCCCGGAGGGTGTCGATCAGGTCGTCGGTCTCCTTGGACTGCGGTGACGTGGTCGGCACGACCTGGATCACCGTCACGCCCTGGGAAGGTGGCAACGGGACCACCTTGGCCACCCCGTCGGTGCCCTGGATGCCCTTGACCAGGGCCGTGGTGTCACCGGCGTCCGTGACCACCTGGAGCGGCCCGTTGAAGCCGGGCCCGAAGCCGTCCGCGAGGAGGTCGTACGCCTTCCTGGTGGTCGACGAGGCGTCGTCGTTGCCCTGGTCGGTGGCGCCCAGGCGCAGCGACAGCACGGGCAGGGCGAGTACGGCCATGACGGCCAGGGCGAGCACGGCGATCCGGCGGGGACGCTTCTGCACGTTCATCGACCAGCGGGCCGAGAGGTTGCTCGTGGACTCGACCTCGGGGCCCTCGGCCGCGAGCCGGCGCCGCTGGCGGCGGCTGAGCACACGCGGACCGAGCAGGCCCAGCAGGGCCGGCAGGAGGGTCGTCGCGGCCAGCACGCTCAGCACCACCGTCAGGGAGGTGCCGACGACCACGCCGTCCAGGAAGCGCAGCCGGGTCACGAGCATGCCGGCGAGCGCGATGCAGACCGTGCCGCCCGCGAACAGCACCGCACGCCCTGAGGTGTTGAGCGCGGTGACCGCCGCCTCCTCCGGGTCCAGGCCCTTCTGGATGCCGCGCCGGTGCCGCGTCACGATGAACAGCGCGTAGTCGATGCCGACGCCGAGGCCGATCAGGGAGGCCAGCAGCGGGGCGATGTCGGGGATGTCGGTGGTGTGGCTGAGCAACTGGGTGGAGAACAGGCCCATGCCGACACCGAAGATGGCGATCGCGATCGGCAGCAGCATCGCGAAGAACGACCCGAAGGCCAGGAACAGCACGGCGGCCGCGGCGATGATGCCGACCATCTCCGACAGGCCCTGCGGGGGCTCCTGGACGCGCTGGATGGCCTGGCCGCCCAACTCGACCTCAAGACCGGCGCGTTCGGCGCCCTGCGCGGTGTCCAGGACGTCCTGGACCAGCTCCTTGGGCACCTCGTTGGCGGGCTTGGCGAAGGTCAGCTGGGCGTACGCGATCTTCCCGTCGCCGCTGACCTGGGCCGCGCCCTGCTCGCCCGCGTACGGGCTGGTGACCGCGCCGACGCCCGGCATCTTCGCGATCCTGTCGAGGGCGGGCTGGATCCGGGACTGGACCGCCGGGTCCTTCGCCGAGCCCTGGTCGACCTTCCACACCACCGTGTCGGTGTCCCCCGAGGTGTTCGGGAAGGCCTTCTCCATCAGGTCGTACGCACTCTTGGAATCCGTGTCGGGGAGAGAGAACACGTTCGCGTAGTTCGTGCCCGCGGCCGAGGCCGAGAAGCCCAGGCCGAACAGTGCCCCCACCCACAGCAACAGGACCACCAGCCGGTGCCGATAGCACCACCGTGCCAATGCCGCCACTGTCAACGCTCCTTAGTCGGTCGGTCGGTTGGTCCCCCAGGTCCTGGGCAACAGGATTGGCGGCGCCACGCGTGCGTGGACACGGCGCGCCCATGACTCTCAAGGAACTCCAAAGACCGATCCGGCCCCGTTGTCAGTGGCCCGGCCGATACTGGTGGCATGACGACGGCTCCAGGCACCGTGCTGGTGGTCGAGGACGAGCCGAGCATCGCGGACGTCCTCGCCATCGCCCTGCGCTACCACCGGTTCGAGGTGATGATCGCGGGCACCGTCCGCGAGGCGCTCGCGCTCGTCGAGCGCACCCGCCCCGACGCGGCGCTGCTCGACGTCATGCTGCCGGACGGCGACGGCCGGGCCCTGGGGCGTGAACTGCGCGCGAAGCGGCCGGAGCTGGCGCTGGTCTTCCTCACCGCGCGGGACGCGCCCGCGGAGATCGTCGGCGCCCTCGGCTTCGGCGACGACTACATCACCAAGCCGTTCAACATCGACGAGGTCGTCGCCCGCATCACCGCCGTCCTGCGCCGCACCCGCCGGGCCGACGTGCTGCCCCAGCGCCCGCCGCTGACCTACGGCGACCTGGAGCTGGACGAGACGACGTACAGCGTCCACCGCGCGGGCCGCACGGTCGAGCTGACCCCCACCGAGTACGCGCTGCTGCGTTTCCTGGTGCGCAACGGCGGCCGGATCGTGTCGAAGGAGCAACTGCTGCGGCACGTCTGGCAGTACGAGCACACCCCGGCCGAGTCGACCGTCGTCGAGACCTACATCAGCTATCTGCGGCGCAAGCTGGACGCCCTCGGAGCACCGGTGATCACCACGCGGCGTGGCGTCGGATACGGGCTTGCATGAAGTTCCTCCATCCGTATCGCCACCCGCTCCGCAACTCGTTCTGCAACCGGGGCCTGCACTCGCTGCGCGCCAAGCTGACGCTGGCCAACGTGGCGCTGCTGGCCCTCGGCATAGTGGCGACCACCGCCGTCAGCCTCATGGGGATGCGGTACTACCTGCTCGACCAGGTGGACACCGAGCTGATGAAGATGCGCGACTCGCTGAGCGACTCGGCGCTCACGATGCGGAACGTCGACTCGCTGGGCGCCCTGGGTTTCGTCAAGGAGCGGCTCGTCCCGGACGAGACGGACAAGGAGCGGTCGGCACCGGACTCGATCTACACGGCCGTCGACGACCGGGGCAAGGCCGTCGGCATCCTCGGCGTGCGGCTCACCGACGCGCAGATCGACCTGGCCCGCGCCGCCCGCGACGCCCCGGCGCTCGCCCGGGACACCGGCCCGCACGACGTGAAGGTGAACCACGCCTCGTACCGGGTCACCGCCGTCCGGCTCGCCGACGGCACGTACATCCTGATGGCGACCTCCACCGAGGCCCTGCACATGGGCATGGGCAAGGCCCTGCGGCTCGACTTCGCCGTCGGCGGGCTGCTTCTCGTACTGCTGGCCTGGCTGACCATGATGAGCGTCAGCCGCCGGATGCGGCCGCTGGAGGACATGGTGGAGACGTCGTCGGCGATCGCCGAGGGCGACCTGACCCGGCGCGTGCCGTCCAGTCACCATCCGACGCAGGAGGTCGAGCAGTTGCGCCTCGCCCTCAACTCGATGCTCCACCAGGTCGAGTCGGCGTACCGCACGCGCGAGCGCAGCGCGGCCCAGCTGCGCCGCTTCGTGGGCGATGCCTCGCACGAGCTGCGCACCCCGCTGTCCGCGATCCGCGGCTACCTCCAGCTGTACGACAAGGGCATGCTGAGCGACCCCGTGGAGCGCCGGCGGGCCTGGGACCGGGTGCTGGCGGAGACGGACCGCATGGGCCGCCTGGTGGACGAACTGCTCACGCTGGCCCGCCTGGACCAGGAGCCGCAACTGCTGCTGCGCAACGTCGACCTGAGCCGTCTGGTGCGGGACGCGGCCGAGGATCTGCGGGTGCAGCAGCCGGAGCGGCCCATATCGGTCGGCGCGGAGGGCGCGCTGCTGGTGCGGGCCGACGAGTCGGGCCTGCGGAAGGTGCTCGGCAACCTGACGGGCAACGTCCGCACGCACACCGCCGCGGACGTGCCGGTGCGGCTCGGCCTGGAGCGGGCGGACGGGGTCGTACGGCTCTGTGTCGAGGACAAGGGGCCCGGGCTGTGCGAGGAGGACGCGGCACGGGTCTTCGACCGGTTCTTCCGGGCCGGCGGCGGCGCGGGCAGCGGCCTCGGCCTGGCCATCGTGCAGGGCGTCGTCCAGGCCCACGGCGGCGAGGTGACGGTCCGCACGGCCCCGGGCGAGGGGCTGACGGTGACGGTGACACTGCCGGCGCGGGTGGCTGTGGAGGCGTAGGGCTCGGTCCGGTGCGGTCAGTTGTGGAGGCGGGTGCCTCGGTCCGCCGTAAGCCTCGATGAAGCCCGAGCCTCGGCCCGGTTCAGACCTCGGTCAGTACGAGCGCCCACACCGTCTTGCCGTGTCGGCCCCGGCTCCACACTCCCCAGGCCGCCGCGACGTGTTCCACCAGGCGCAGGCCGCGGCCGGTCTCGTCCCACTCCGTCACCAGGCGTAGGCGTGGTTCGGTCTGGCCCTCGTCCGAGACCTCTATCAGGCAGGAGCCGTCGGAGAGCGCGGTCACGGCCACCTCGAACTCGCGCTCCAGGAGCGGGCCGTGGCGTACGACGTTGGTGGCCAGCTCGGAGACGAGGAGGACGGCGTCGTGCAGGGCCGGGTCGTCAGGGCCGTGTCCCCAGTCGGCCAGGTGGTCGCGTACCCGGTGCCGGGCGAGGCCGACGGAGGCCGGGTGGCGGGGCAGTCGGAAGGAGTCGCGTCTCAGCACATGTACTCCTCACCCCGCGCACGCCTCCGTCACATCCTCCTGCGTCGGGTGGGCGTCGCGCGTCACTCGGGTGAAGGTCGATGCCGCCTGGCCGGCGTCAGATCCAGGTCAGGCTCCACAGCCGGAACACCCCGGTGGCGTCGGAGAGGTACTGGCCGCCGCCGACGTCCTCGTTGCTGAGGACGTACTCCTTGCCCTGCCACAACGGGATGACCGGCACATCGCGTGCGATGTCCTCCTGCAGCGTCTTGAAGTCGGACGCGGCATCCCCCCGGTCGGGGTACTGCTGGCTGGCCTGGATCAGCTGGTCGACGCCCTTGTCGCTGTAGCCCGTGTTCATGGTGCTGCCGGTGCCGACGAGCGGGCCGCCGAAGGTGTCCGGGTCGGGATAGTCGGCGACCCAGCCGACGGCGTACGCGTCGAGCTTCCCGGCCGCCCACTGCTTCTGGAAGTCGGTCCACTCGTAGCCCTTGAGCGTGACCTTGAACAGCCGGCCGGCCTCCAGCTGCTTCTTGAGGTCCTCGGCCTCCGCCTGGGCGGCGCCGCGGCCCTCGGCGTAGCCGTAGGTGAAGGCGACGGGGGTCGTCACGCCGGCCTCGGTGAGCAGTTCCTTCGCCTTCTGCTCGTCCTGCTTGGGGTAGGTGTCGAAGAACGACGTCGTATGACCGGTGATGCCCGTGGGGATCAGTGAGTACAGCGGGTCGACCGTGCCCTGGTAGACCGTCGCGGCCAGTTGCTCGCGGTTGATCAGCCAGGCCATCGCCTTGCGGACCTGGACGTCGTGCAGGGGCGAGCTCTGGCGCGTGTTGAGGTAGAGGTTGCGGGTCTCGGAGGTGTCGGACTCGTTGACACGCTGGTTGGGGTCACTGGGCGAGAGCCGGGAGAGCGTCGTCGGCGGCAACTGCCGGGCGGCGACGTCGATCTGCTTCGCCTTCCACGCCTTCTCCAGGGCCGCCGCGCTGCCGTAGTAGAGCAGGTCGATCGGGCGTCCGGTGTCGTGGACATCGCCCTTGTAGTGCGAGTTGGGGGCGAGGACGGCCTTCTTGTTCTTCGCGTACGACGTCAGCTTGTACGGCCCGGTGCCGTCGGCGCCCGGGTCCGTACGCAGGCCGTTCTTCGGGTACTTGGTGTGGTCGACGATCGAACCGGCCCCGGTGGCGACCTTGAACGGGAAGGTGGCGTCCGGCGAGGACAGGTGGAAGGTGACCGTCAGACCGCTGGCGTCCACCGACTTGAGCGTGCTCAGCAGCGAGGACGGGCCGACGTCGGACTTGATCGCCTTGACCCGGTCGAAGGAGTACTTGACGTCCTCCGCGGTCATCGTGCGCCCGCTCGGGAAGGTCAGTCCCTCCCGCAGCACACAGCGGTACGTGGTCAGTCCGCTGCCGACGAAGACGCAGCTCTTGGCCGCGTCGGGCACGGGCGAGGCACCGCCCGGGTCGAAGGTCAGCAGTGACTGGAAGACGTTGCTGAACAGCGCCCACGAACCCGCGTCGTAGGCGCCGGCCGGATCGAGCGCCGTGACGGCGTCCGTCGTACCGACCGTGATCGTCTTGCCGGTGTTCTCCTGCGACGGCAGCAACTGCCAGCCGCCCACTCCCGCGGCCGCGAGTACCAGTACCGTCGCGAGAATCCGCGTGCGAACCGAGCGCATCGGTTTGCCCTCTCCGGGCCCCACCGGGACCCACCCCACCATTCAGTCCCCAGACCGCTCCCCCGAGCGGCGCGGCTCACCTAACCACACGCGTTTCAGCCAGGGGAAGAGAAATCTGTCGAGATGAGAGAACACTTACCGAAGGATCGTTTCCGCCGAGTTTCACAGCTCATTCACAGGACGTGAAAACCGGTGAAATCGGGCTCCTGGAAAGGGAGTTGGGCTTCAGGAAGCGAGTCGATCGCCGGGACGGGAGTCGGCCTTCGGTAAGGAAGTTCGCCTTCTGGAAAGGGCTGCCGGCGCTCAGGCGCGCAGCGAGGCCAGCTCGATCACCGTGATGTCCGAGGGCGCGCCCACGCGCGTGGGCGGCCCCCAGGCGCCGGCGCCGCGGGAGACGTAGAGCTGTGTGTCGCCGTAGCGCTCCAGGCCCGCGACGGTCGGATTCGCCGCCTCCGCCACGAAGTTGCCGGGCCAGAGCTGGCCGCCGTGGGTGTGGCCGGAAAGCTGGAGGTCGACGCCGTGGTCGACGGCGTCGTGGATCTGCACCGGCTGATGGGCGAGGAGCACGCACGCGCGCGTGGTGTCACGGTCGCCCAGCGCCTTGGTGAAGTCGGGGCCCTGGCCCTCGCTCTCGCCCGCGATGTCGTTGACACCGGCCAGGTCGAACCAGGGCAGTTCGGTGCGCGCGTTCTCCAGGGGGAGCAGGCCGAGCCTGCGCACCTCCTCGACCCACTGCTCGGCGCCGGAGAAGTACTCGTGGTTGCCGGTGACGAAGTAGGAGGGCGCGTTCAGCTGCCGCAGCGGCCCGGCGGCCGGGCCCAGGTCCTTCACGCTGCCGTCGACCAGGTCGCCGACGACCGCGACGATGTCCGGCTGGGTCCCGTTGATCGTGTCGACGACCCGCTGCGCGAAACCGCGGCCGAGCGTCGGGCCCAGGTGGATGTCGCTGACCACGGCGATGCGGTAACCGTGCGCCCCGCGCGGGAGCTTGGCCAGCGGCACGGTGACCCGCTTCACGCGCGGGCCGCGCAGGACGCCGTAGGTCCCGTATCCGACGGTCGCGACGGCCGCCGCGGCTCCGGCACCGGCGACGACACGGGAGACGAAGAGGCGGCGGGAGGGGTCGGGGGCCGTGGGGGTGTCGGTCGAGGCCTCGGCCGACGCGGATTCCGGTTCGGCTTCGTCGGAGGCCGTCTTCGGCGGGACTCCCGCCGGCACGGGCTCCGGCTCCCGTACGTCCGCCGTGGTGCGCGCCCGGCGCTCCAGCAGGCGGCGCAGCAGCGGTCGTACGACCTCTCCCGCCACCACCGCGAGCAGCAGGTAGATCGAGAGGGCCAGCCACAGGAAGCCCGGCCAGGCGAGGGTCTGCTGGAGCCAGAAAGGCGCGCCGGACCGCTCGGCGACGAGCGCGCCGATCGCCAGCAGCCAGCCGCCCGCGACGACGCCCACGCCCACGCGGCGCATGACGCCCGGGCCCCGGGTGGTGTCGCGGAACAGGCGGCGCCACAGATACCAGTTGCCCGCCACCAGGACCGTGAGCGCGAGCAGCGCGAAGAGGATGACCACCGTGCTGTGAACCCCGCTGTCTTTTGTGAGGACTTCCGTGAGGGCTGTGCTGCGGACTTCTGCGCGGACTTCCGCGCCGACTTCTATGAGGCGCGGCGCAATGCGCGCAGTCCGCGCAACCCGATGCCCCCCACAACCGTCCCCAATACGAAGGAGACGACGGCGAGCGTCAGATGCACCCAGAAGTACGCCGTCGGGTTCCCGTCCTCGAACGCGAGCCCACTGCTGTCCTTGACAAGGTTTTTGACGAAAGTGACCCAGATGACCCAGCTCCACACCCCGAAGGCGAGCAGGAACCAGGAGACCGGGCGGCTGAGCTTCATGCGTTCAGTATCGCCGCCGCCTGTCCGGTTCCCTTCCCGGGGTGGGGTGGGCGGTGGGACTTCCCGTCGCACGCCATGTACGTTCTCGTCCGTGCCCGCTGCCAAGAAGACCGTCAGGCGAACCCTGCTGGTCACCTCCGCCGCCCTGTCGTCGCTCGCGCTGACCGCGCCCGTCGCCCTCGCGGCCCCGAGTCCCTCGACGAGCCCGAGCCCTTCGACGAGTCCGTCGGCCACTCCCCCGGCGAAGATGTCGACCGTGGGCGGCGCACGCCTCGGGGAGGCGGGCACGCAGGTCGATCTGGGCAGCGGCGCCCCGGTGCTCCCCAAGGACCTCACCGCCCGCTCCTGGATCGTCGCCGACGCGGAGTCCGGGGCCGTGCTCGCCTCGCACAACGCGCACTGGCGGCTGCCCCCGGCGAGCACGATGAAGATGCTGTTCGCGGACACGGTGCTGCCGAAGTTCCCGAAGACCGAGAAGCACAAGGTCGTCCCCGCCGACCTGGCGGGCATCGGTTCCGGCTCCAGCATGGTCGGGATAAAGGAGGGCGAGACCTACACGGTCCGCGACCTGTGGCTCGGCGTGTTCCTGCGCTCCGGCAACGACGCCGTGCACGTGCTGTCGGCGATGAACGACGGCGTCGACACCACCGTCCAGCAGATGAACGAGCACGCCGAGGAGCTCCAGGCCCTCGACACGAACGTGGTCAGCCCCGACGGCTACGACGCTCCGGGACAGGTCTCCTCCGCGTACGACCTGACCCTGGTCGCCCGCTCCGGGCTGCAGAAGAAGGACTTCCGGGAGTACTGCTCGACAGTGCAGGCGAAATTCCCGGGCGAGACGAAGAAGAACAAGAAGGGCAAGTCGGTCCGCGAGTCCTTCGAGATCCAGAACACCAACCGGCTGCTGAGCGGCGACTCCGACACGCCCGTGTACCAGGGCATCGCGGGGGTCAAGAACGGTAATACGACGAATGCGGGCGCGACCTTCACGGGCGTCGCCGAGCGCAACGGCAAGGTGCTGCTGGTCACCGTCATGAACCCGTCGAAGAACGAGCACAACGAGGTCTACAAGGAGACCTCCAAGCTCTTCGACTGGGGCTTCAAGGCGGCCGGCAAGGCGCAGCCGGTGGGCGAGCTGGTGCCGCCCAAGGGCGCGCAGGCCAGCGCCCAGCCGGGTGCCACGGCCTCCTCGGGGCAGGCGGGCGGGTCCGGCGACGCGTCGTCGGACCCGGTGACGAAGAAGGCCGCGGCCGCGGAGGAGTCCGGCGGCATCGGGACGGCGCTGGCCATCACGGGCGGCGCGCTGGTGCTGCTCGCGGCCGCCGCGTTCCTGGTCAACCGCCGCTGGCCGCTGCCTGATCTGGTACGTCGTCGTCCTCGTCCCTGACCTTGCGGATCTCCCCGCTGCGCTCCTCGGCCTCCTCCTCGCGGATCTCGTCCTCCTTGCTCTGCGTCGCCGTCCACGCGGCGCAGAACAGGACCAGTTTCGAGGTGAAGTTGATCCACAGCAGCAGGGCGACGGGCACTCCGAAGGCGCCGTACATGCTCTTCGCGGCGACGCCCTGCATATAGCCGCTCAGCAGCAGCTTCAGCAGTTCGAAGCCGATGGCGCCGGTCAGCGCGGCGACCAGCAGCCGACGGCGCGTCGGCTCCACGCCGGGCAGCAGGGTGAGGACGTACAGGAGCAGCAGGAAGTCGGCGAGTACGGCGACGGTGAACGCGGCGATCCGCAGCAGGGCGCGGCCGATGCCGCCCTCCTGGAGGCCGAGCTGCTCGCCGATCCAGCCGACCAGGGCGGTGGCGACGGTCGAGATGGCGATCGTCACGAGGACGGCGCCGCCGAAGCCGATCAGGATGATCGCGTCCTTGGCCTTGGACAGGATCGGGTTGCCCTCCCGGTCCGGCAGCTCCCACACCGCGCGCAGACAGTCGCGCATCGACCCGACCCAGCCGATGCCGGTGAACAGCAGGGCTGCACCGGCGATGAGGCCGATCGTGCCGGCGTTCTGCACCAGGCCGTGGATGTCGAGCTGGTCGGAGATGCCGGGCACCTGGTCGGCGATCTTGTCCTGCAAGGTGTTCTGCTGCTCGGTGCTGAGCGTGGCTGCGGCGACCGCGGCCGCGACGGTGAGCAGCGGGAACAGGGCGATAAAGCTGATGAACGTCATCGCGGCGGCCAGCCGCGACCACTTCACCCGGTCCAGGCGCTCGTAGGACCGCCACGCGTGCGTGGCGGTCAGGCGCGTCATCAGCGGCCCGACGACGGGGAGCTTCTTCAGCCAGTCCATGATCCGACTCTGCCCTCACTGCGGAAGACCAATGTGCGAGTACCCCAGAACCGCAGGATCGTCGCAAGGGCCATGCCGATTACAGCACCGGAGACGGTGTCCGCGCGCTGCGAGGTGAGGCCGAGGCCGTAGTGGCTGACGGCGAGACACAGCAGCTGGACGAGGGCACCGGCGATGTTGACGGCGACGAAGACCGCGTAGGGACGCAGGCCGCCCGGTCCGGTGCCCCGATAGGTGCCGAGCGCGTTGCCCGTGTACGCGACCGAGCAGCCGGCCACGAAGGAGAGCGCCTTGGCGGTGATCGGGTCGAGCCCTGCCGGGCCGCGCAGGCAGGTGAAGAGGGCGAGGTCGGCGGCGTAGGCGAGGAGTCCTACGGCGGCGAAGGCGAGGAGTTCTCGGCGGCGGGGCGGGCTCAGGGAGGCGGGGCGGGTGCGTGTCATGGCGGAGCTCGCGGCGGGCGCCGTGGCGGGGCGGGCGTGTGTCGTGGCGGGGCTCGTGGCGGGGCTCGCGGCGGGTGCCGGGCTCGCAGGGGTCACCAATTCGCCACCGCCAGCGCGTACATCGCCAGCCACACCAGGGCGATGAGGGCGAGTGCCCGGTCGTGCAGGACGACGTCCTCCGGTTCGCCGGCCGTGCCGCGGTCCGCGAAGACGGCGTACCTGAGGACGGCGAGGATGAAGGCGACCATGGACAACTGGCGCCAGGGCAGCACGCTCGCGTGCGGGACGCCGCCCTCCTCCAGGGCCCACAGGCAGTAGCCGAGCACGGCGACCCCGGCGGCCAACTGCCACACGAACCGCAGGTAGCCGGTGGTGTACTCGGTGAGCAACGCGCGCGTGGAGCCGCCTTTTCCGGCCATCTGGACGGCTTCGGAGTAGCGCTTGGCCGAGACCATGAACAGCGCGCCGAAGCCGGTCGTGATCAGGAACCAGCGCGAGAGCGGGATCCCCAGGGCGAGCCCGCCGATCATCGCCCGCATCAGGAAGCCGGTCGTGACGACGACGAGGTCGACGACCAGGACGTGCTTGAGGCTGACGCAGTACGCCAGTTGCATGCCCAGGTAGGCCGTCAGGAGCGCCGCGACGACCGGGGAGACCAGCCAGGCCGCGAGCACCGGCGCGAGGGCCGTGAGGGCGCCTCCTACGGCGTAGGCGACGGGTACGGGGACCTGGCCGGCGGCGACCGGGCGGTGCCGTTTGGTGGGGTGGGCGCGGTCGGCCTCGGCGTCGCGGGCGTCGTTGATCAGGTAGACGGCGGCGGCGCAGGCGGTGAACAGCGCGAAGACCAGGGCGAGTTGGGTGAGCGCATGCCGGGTGAAGAGCTGTCCTGCGGCTGCCGGGGCGGCGACGACCAGGACGTTCTTGATCCACTGCTTGGGACGCGCGGTCTTCAGCAGCCCGCGGAGGATCGAGCCGAGGCGGGATCCCTTGCGGGGTCGTGAGGTACGTCGCTGGGGCGCGCGTTGCTCCAGAAGCGCCGTCTCACGGGTGCGCGCGCTGCCGGTGAGGGGCGCGGTCTCTGTCACGAGCGCCCGCCTTCAACTAGCGCGATCTCCGTCATGAGCGCCCGCCTTCAACTAGCGCGATCTCCGTCATGAGCGCTCACCTTCAACCAGCGCGATCTCCGTCATGAGCGCCCTCCCTCATCCGGCGCGATCTTCATCCAGCGCGATCCGATGCGCGCCGTGAGCGCCCCCAGGGCCGCGCCCGCCACCACGTCCGAGGGGTAGTGGACGCCGACGACCAGGCGGGAGAGGCACATCGCGGCGGCGAGCGGCGGGACCGCGTGCGCGCCGAGCGCCCCGAAGGCGACGGCCGCTGCGGTGGCGGAGGTCGCATGGGAGCTGGGGAAAGAGTGCCGGCCCGCGGTGCGCACGAGGGGTTCGACGTGGGTCGGACGCGGGCGGCGCACCGCTCTCTTCACGCCCATGCTGACGACGTGCGCACCGACGGTGAGCGCCGTGCCGCGCAACCAGGCACCGCGCCGCGCGCCGTCCACAGCAGCGCCCGCGAGCCCCGCCGCGAGCCACAGCGCACCGTGCTCGCCGGCCCGGGAGAGGGCGCGCGCGGCTGCGGCGACGCGCGGATCGGCGCCGTACGCCCGGCAGGCCGAAAGGATTCGGTGGTCCAAGGGGTCCAAGGGGTCCAAAGGGTCCATGGGGTCCGTGTGGTCCGTGTGGTCCATGGGGACTCACTGTTCACGTCGACACCGCGGGAACTCCGGCAATATTGAGTGACATCCCATTAATCACCCATTTCGCGGAGGGAGGTCATGTTTCTGAACAAACCGATCGGATAGGGGCGATACGGTCGCCGACATGTCTGCCGACGCCGCCCCCACGTCCGCGCCCGTTCCCGTTACTGGGTGGGGCCGCACCGCGCCCACGGCGGCCCGTCTGATGCGCCCAGGGACGTACGAGGAGGCCGTGGCGGCCGTCCGGGACTGCGGGGCCCGCGGAAGCATTCCCAGGGGCCTGGGGCGGGCCTACGGGGACGCGGCGCAGAACGCCGGCGGCGCGGTGCTCGACATGACGGGTCTGGACCGCGTCCACGCGATCGACGCCCAGGGCGGCACCGTGCTGTGCGACGCGGGCGTCTCCCTGCACCGGCTGATGGAGGTCCTGCTGCCGCTCGGCTGGTTCGTGCCGGTGACTCCGGGAACCCGCCAGGTGACGGTTGGCGGCGCGATCGGCGCGGACATCCACGGCAAGAACCACCACGTCTCGGGCTCCTTCTCGCGGCACGTCCTGTCCTTCGAACTCCTCACCGCCGACGGCACGATCCGCACAGTGAGCCGGGGCACGCCCCTGTTCGACGCGACCACCGGCGGCATGGGCCTGACCGGCGTGATCCTGACGGCGACCCTCCGACTGCTGCCCGTCGAGACGTCCTTGATGTCGGTCGACACGGAGCGCGCGACGGACCTCGACGACCTGATGGCACGCCTCACGGCGACCGACCACCGCTACCGGTACTCGGTCGCCTGGATCGACCTCCTCGCGCGGGGCACGGCGACCGGGCGCGCGGTGCTCACGCGCGGCGACCACGCGCCCCTCGACGCGCTGCCCGCACGCACGCGTAGAACACCGTTGGATTTCCGGACCCGCCGACTCCCGGCCGCCCCCGCCCTCCTCCCGGAGGGGCTGCTGAACCGCGCGACCGTGGGCCTGTTCAACGAGCTCTGGTATCGCAAGGCGCCACGCACGCGTACCGGCGAACTCCAGCGGATCCAGGCCTTCTTCCACCCCCTGGACGGCGTGCCGCACTGGAACCGGGTCTACGGCCGCGGCGGCTTCGTGCAGTACCAGTTCGTCGTCGGACACGGCCAGGAGGACGCTCTGCGCCGGATCGTGCGGCGCGTCTCCGAGCACCGGTGCCCGTCCTTCCTGGCCGTCCTCAAGCGCTTCGGGGAGGCCGATCCCGGCTGGCTCTCCTTCCCCGTGCCCGGCTGGACGCTGGCCCTCGACATCCCGGCGGGCCTGCCAGGGCTCGGCGCCCTCCTGGACCGGCTCGACGAGGACGTGGCCGGGGCCGGCGGCCGCGTCTACCTCGCCAAGGACTCCCGGCTGCGCCCCGAACTGCTCGCCGCCATGTACCCGCTCCTCGACGACTTCCGGGCACTGCGCGCGGAACTCGACCCGCGCGGGGTGTTCGTCTCGGACCTCGCCCGCCGCCTCGCCCTCTGAGCAGCCCCAAGCTCCGGGCGACTTCCCAGACACCCTCCAGGCACCCCCAAGACCCCCAGGCACCCCCAGCACCCCCAGGCACCCCCAGGCACCCGCTAGGAGCTCTCTCGTGAAGGACGCCTTCGGTCTCCCCCAGTCCCTGCTCGTCCTCGGCGGTACGTCCGAGATCGCCCTCGCCACCGCCCGCCGGCTGATCGCCCGCCGCACGCGCACGGTGTGGCTCGCCGGACGCCCCTCGCCCGCCCTGGAGGAGTCCGCGGAGCAGTTGCGCGGCCTCGGCGCCGACGTGCACACCGTCGCCTTCGACGCGCTCGACCCCGACGCCCACGAGACGGCGCTCGGCAAGGTGTTCGCCGAGGGCGACGTCGACATGGTGCTGCTCGCCTTCGGGATCCTCGGCGACCAGGCGCACGACGAACGCGAACCGGCCGCCGCGGTGCGCGTCGCGCAGACCAACTACACGGGCGCGGTGTCGGCCGGGCTCGTGAGCGCCCGCGCGTTGCAGGCCCAGGGCCACGGCTCGCTCGTGGTGCTCTCCTCCGTCGCCGGCGAGCGCGCCCGCCGCGCCAACTTCATCTACGGCTCAAGCAAGGCCGGCCTGGACGCCTTCGCGCAGGGCCTGGGCGACGCGCTCTACGGCACCGGCGTGCACGTCATGGTCGTACGCCCCGGGTTCGTGCGCTCGAAGATGACGGCGGGTCTGCCGGAGGCACCGCTGGCGACGACCCCGGAGGCGGTCGCGACGGCCGTCGAGCTGGGCCTGCGCCGCCGCTCGGAGACGGTGTGGGTGCCGGGTGCGCTGCGGGTGGTGATGTCGGCCCTGCGGCACGTCCCGCGCGGGGTGTTCCGACGGCTGGCTCTTTAGGCGGGCGTCCGGGCGTCGGTCTCGTCGGCCCCGGTCGGCGCGTCGGCCGGGGATCGGCTCCCGGCCAGGAATCGGCTACCGGCTGGGGATGGTGCCCCGCTCCACATGACCGGCCTGCGGTGGCACCACCGAGCTCCCGAAGGGGAACTCCCGCAGCTTGCGCCACACGCCGTCCGCGCCCTGCTCGTACAGCGCGAACCCGGTGCAGGGCCACTCGGCCTCGTAGTCGGCGAGCTCCTCGAAGGCGCGGTCCATCGCCTCGTCGTCGATGCCGTGCGCGATCGTCACATGAGGGTGGTACGGGAACTGCAGTTCGCGTGCGACGGGCCCGGAGGCGTCGCGGACCTGCTTCTGCAGCCAGGTGCACGCCTCGGCGCCCTGCTCCACGCGCACGTAGACGACGGGTGACAGCGGGCGGAAGGTGCCCGTGCCGGACAGCCGCATCGGGAACGGCCGGCCGTTCCCGGCGAGCTCCGTCAGATGCGCCTCGACGGCCGGCAGCGAAGCGCCGTCGACCTCCGTCGGCGGCAGCAGGGTGACGTGCGTGGGGATGCCGTGGGCCGCGGCGTCCCCGAAGCCGGTGCGCAGCTGTTGGAGCTTGCTGCCGTGAGGCTCCGGGACCGCGATCGACACGCCGATCGTTACGGTCCCCACGTCATCTCCTGTCGTCGTGTCGGTGGGTCGTTCCCATCCGTTCGGCTATCGACTGTACGGCCACGGCTGGGATGCGGGCAGGCGCAACCGTAGTGATGTGCAGCGCTCTGTCCAGTGGTACGTGTGTGCGGTTGTGCGCCTCAGTGCTTCGCGGGCAGGAAGCCGACCCGGTCATAGGCCTGGGAGAGGGTCTCCGCGGCAACGGCACGCGCCTTCTCCGCGCCCTTGGCCAGAATCGAGTCGAGCGTCTCCGGGTCGTCCAGATACTGCTGCGTGCGCTCCTTGAAGGGCGTCACGAACTCGACCATGACCTCGGCGAGGTCCGTCTTCAGGGCGCCGTACATCTTGCCCTCGTAGTCCCGCTCAAGCTCGGCGATCGACTTCCCGGTGAGGGTCGAGTAGATCGTGAGCAGGTTGCTGACACCCGGCTTGTCGACGGCGTCGTAGCGGATGACGGTGTCGGTGTCGGTGACCGCGCTCTTGACCTTCTTGGCGGTGGCCTTCGGGTCGTCGAGGAGGTTGATGAGGCCCTTCGGCGTGGACGCCGACTTGCTCATCTTGATCGACGGGTCCTGGAGGTCGTAGATCTTCGCCGTCTCCTTGAGGATGTACGGCTTCGGGATCGTGAAGGTCTGGCCGAAGCGGCCGTTGAAGCGCTCGGCGAGGTCGCGGGTCAGCTCGATGTGCTGGCGCTGGTCCTCGCCGACCGGCACCTCGTTGGCCTGGTACAGCAGGATGTCCGCGACCTGGAGGATCGGGTACGTGAAGAGGCCGACGCTCGCCCGGTCGGCACCCTGCTTGGCGGACTTGTCCTTGAACTGGGTCATGCGGGAGGCCTCGCCGAACCCGGTCAGGCAGTTCATGACCCATGCCAGCTGGGCGTGTTCGGGGACGTGGCTCTGCACGAAGAGCGTGCAGCGGTCCGCGTCGAGTCCGGCCGCCAGCAGCTGCGCGGCGGCGAGCCGGGTGTTGGCCCGCAGCTCGGCCGGGTCCTGCGGGATCGTGATCGCGTGCAGGTCCACGACCGCGTAGAACGCGTCGTGGGACTCCTGGAGAGCCACCCACTGGCGGACGGCGCCGAGGTAGTTGCCGAGGTGGAACGAGCCTGCGGTGGGCTGGATTCCGGAGAGCACTCGGAATTTGGGCAGCGGCGCGGAGCGCCCCGTTTGAGGGCGGTGGTGGGCGACGGGCGGGCGGTCAGAAGCCATGTCCCCATTCTCTCAGGTCTGGGGGGCGGGTCCGGAACCGGTCGGAAACAGATGTGACACGGGTGGGAACCGATCCGGGTCGGGCGGTGTACCAAATGTGTGAGAACGCGGGAGGGGGGCCGCATCGTCGATGAGGCCGCGGTGATCGCACGCGTACGCGCCGGAGAGCCGGAGGCGTACGCGGAACTGGTGCGGGCCCATACGGGCATCGCGCTCAGGGCGGCCGCGGCACTCGGGGCGGGTGCGGACGCGGAGGACGTGGTGCAGCAGGCCTTCGTCAAGGCGTACTGCGCGCTGGGCGGATTCAAGGAGGGCGCCGCTTTCAAGCCGTGGCTGCTGTCGATCGTCGCCAACGAGACGAGGAACACAGTGCGCACGGCGGCCCGGCAGCGCACGCTCGCCGGCCGGGAGGCGGCGTACGCCGAGGCCGAGCCGCTGATACCGGAATCGGCGGACCCGGCGGTCGCGACCATCGAGACGGAGCGCCGCGCGGCCCTGCTGTCCGCCCTGGAGAAGCTGAGCGAGGAGCACCGCCTGGTCGTCACCTACCGCTATCTGCTGGAGATGGACGAACCGGAGACCGCCCAGGCCCTGGGTTGGCCGAGAGGCACGGTGAAGTCCCGCCTCAGCCGCGCCCTGCGCAAGCTGGGCAGACTGCTGCCGGATTTCCGACCTCGGGAAGGGGGTGATGAGCATGAGTGAGTCGCACGAGGACGACGGTTTCGAGAGCGAGAGCCACGAGGGTGAGAGCCACAGGAGCGAGAGCGACGGGGGGCGGAGTTACGAGGGTGAGGGCGGCCATGCGGGCGGAGGCACCGGTGGCCGGGGCCCACGGGGTCGTGGTGACGGTCGGAACGGAGGCCGGAGCGGCGACCGGGGTCCGCGAGGACGTGAGCGTGGACGCGAGCGGGGCCGGACCCGGGAGGATTCCGCGCGGCTGCCGGAGGAGCTGAAGGCGCTGGGCCGGTCGCTGGACGCGCCCGGCACCGGAGGCGCCGACGACTCCGAGACGATGGTCGAGCGGGTGCTGGGCCAGATACTCGCCGAACAGCTGCCGACCCCGGTCCCCGAGCCGCGGCCGGTCGGCGCCCGCCTGCGGTCGGTCCGGCACTGGACGCGGCTGCGCTGGCGCTCGCTGACCGCCCTGCTGTGCGGTCTGCTGACGGTGCTCGTGCTCACACCTCCGGTGCGGGCGGCGGTCTTCGACTGGTTCGACTTCGGCGGGGTCGAGGTGCGGTACGACCCATCGGCGGTGCCCTCCCCCGGCGCCGAGGTGCCCGGCTGCGGCCGGTCGGTGTCGCTCGGGCAGGCGGAGCGCCGTGCCGGGTTCGAGCCGCTGGTGCCGAAGGCGCTGGGCGTCCCGGACGCGGTGGCGGTGACCGGTGAGCCGCACGGACGGTTCCTGGTGAGCCTGTGCTGGCACGAGGACGGGCACACGGTCCGGCTGGACGAGATGCCGAACCCACTGGACCTCGCCTTCGCCAAGACCGCGAGGGAACAGCCGGAGTGGGTCCCGCTGGGCGAGGAGACCTCGACCGACGGCCTTCAGGACTACGCCCTGTGGTTCCCCCGCCCCCATCTGCTGAGCTTCTGGCTGATCGACGCGGACGGCACCCGCTTCACCCGCAAGGAGCGGACCGCCGGGCCGACGCTGCTGTGGATGCACCGGGCCGGCTTGGACGAGGTGACGCTCCGGCTGGAGGGGGTGGCGTCGAGGACGCGGGCGGTGGAGATCGCGAAGGAGCTGGAGAAGGCTGGCGGGATGTCTGCCGACGGCTCCACGAATTAGTGCGGTCGGAGTGGGAACCCCGGCGGGTCGGGCGGTGTACCAGAAGTGACATGCGGCTCGGGGACGGGTCGAGGGGACGACTGGTTGGGGGACGGGATGCACGGGTGGCGGAACAAGTGGCGGGGCCGGGTCCGTGAACTGGCGGTGTTGGCAGGCGCGTTGGCGGTGACGCTGGTCCTGATGACGTGGGTCGCGTCGTCGGCTTCGGCGGGCGGACCGACGAGCGTGCTGGTGACCTCGCCGAGCAGCGGCCAGGCCACCGGGTTGTACTACTCCGACAAGGAGTACGGCACACTGCAACAGCTGCTCGGCCCGGCGGACATGGGCAAGCGGGACCAGCCGCCCGAGGTCGAGATGGCGAACGCGCGCCAGATCAACGTCACATGGATGGCCCACGACATGTCGCCCTGGCGCGTGGACCGGGTCTTCCCTGTCGACTCCGGGTCCCATGCCGTCTGGATCCACACGGCGGCCAACATGCCGGAAACGCCGAACGGTTACTGGCACCGCGCCGACCGTCCCGCCGAACTGCGGTCTCTGCTCAAGAAGTTGGGCGTGATGGGCAAGGCCTCGGGCGACGGCGGCTACGGGGGCATCTTCCCGGAGCCGTGGCGGTCCGAGGAGCCGACCCCGGATCCGGCCACTGTGCCGACCGACGTACCGGACACATCGACGACCACCGTGTCGGCCGGCCTGCCGGGCCGGCCCGACGGCACCCGCTGGTGGTCCAACTGGTGGTGGACGCTGCCGGGTGCGGCGGCCGGAGCGGGGTTGGTGCTGGTGCGGCGCCCGTTGGCGTCGCGGCTGCCGTCGGGTCGGTGGCGCGGCGGACGGGAGTCGGGTCCCAGGCAGGAGCTGCGGGACGTATGAGGGGGCGCGGGATTCGGTCGACGGTGTGGGTCTCGGCGTTGTTGCCGGTGGTGGGGGTGGCGGTGAGCTTGTGCGGGGTGCCTACGGCCCACGCGGCGGTACGCGCGGGGGCTGGGACTGGCGCTGGCGCTGAGGTCCTGGTACCGGCGGGGGCTCCAACGCAGGGCCGGGACAGCCCCGACACGGCGGTGATCATCGCGGGTGGGACGGGCCGGACGATGGCGTTGCGTTCCCGAGAGCCCGCGTTCGCCCGGCTGTCGGAGTTGCTGCGGCCGACGTACACCGGGACGGAGCGGGTGCCGGAGGAGTGGACCGAGGGTCGGTATCCGCCGGTGGACTTCACGGTGATCTGGGGGCTGTCGGGCGTCGGAGGCTGGCCGCAGACCGACCGGGCGCCGGGCGGTGATGTGGCGGTGGAGCGGCAGGACCAACTGTTCGTCGCGGCGGACGGTTCGCCCTGGGTGCGCAGCGACCTCGCGCCGGATGTGGAGGACGACGACATCCGCTGGCATCGGGCGCCGCCCTCGGTGTTCGTGCGGTTGGAGCAGCAGGGCGTACTCGATGGGCTCGGGGACGGGCCTGCGAGTGGGCGTGGGAGTGGCCCCGGGGGCGGAACCGGCGAGGGCGCGAGTGGCCTCGGCCGAGGTGGTGTCTGGTGGACGCTGCCCGGGCTCGCCGTGGGGCTCGCGGTCGGTGCAGGGGGCACGCTGCTGATACACCGCGCGGCGGCCCGGCAGGGAGCCGGACCGCCGCGGGAGGAGCCACGACATGAGCTGATCGACCTCGACGTGTGAGGTGCGGTGCGCCCCGTCGGACCTCGGGCCTCAGCCCAGGTCGATCTCCGGGTACAGCGGGAAGCCGGCCACGAGGTCGGTGGCGCGGTGGGAGATCTCGTCGGCGACCTTGGGGTCGAGGACGTGCTGGGCCTTGGACGGCGCGCCCTTGCTGGTGGTGCCGGGCTCCGCGGTGGTGAGGACGCGGTCGATGAGGGCGGCGACCTCGTCCATCTCGGCGGTGCCGAGGCCACGGGTGGTCAGGGCGGGGGTGCCGATGCGGATACCGGAGGTGTACCAGGCGCCGTTGGGGTCGGCGGGGATGGAGTTGCGGTTGGTGACGATGCCGGAGTCGAGGAGCGCGGCCTCGGCCTGGCGACCGGTGAGGCCGTAGGAGGTGGTGACGTCGATCAGGTTGAGGTGGTTGTCCGTGCCGCCGGTGACGAGGGTGGCGCCGCGGCTCATCAACCCCTCGGAGAGGGCACGGGAGTTGTCGACGATGCGCTGGGCGTAGTCCTGGAAGGAGGGCTGACGGGCCTCGGCCAGGGCGACGGCCTTGGCGGCCATGACGTGCGGGAGCGGACCGCCGAGGACCATCGGGCAGCCGCGGTCGACCTGGTCCTTGAGGGAGTCGTCACACAGGACCATGCCGCCGCGCGGGCCGCGCAGCGACTTGTGCGTGGTGGTGGTGACGATCTGGGCGTGCGGGACCGGGTCGAAGTCGCCGGTCAGCACCTTGCCGGCGACGAGGCCGGCGAAGTGCGCCATGTCGACCATCAGGGTCGCCCCGACCTCGTCGGCGATCTCGCGCATGATGCGGAAGTTCACGAGACGGGGGTAGGCGGAGTAGCCGGCGACGATGATCAGCGGCTGGAACTCGCGGGCGGAGGTGCGCAGGGCCTCGTAGTCGATGAGGCCGGTGGTGGGGTCGGTGCCGTAGGAGCGCTGGTCGAACATCTTGCCGGAGATGTTCGGGCGGAAGCCGTGGGTGAGGTGGCCGCCGGCGTCCAGGGACATGCCGAGCATGCGCTGGTTGCCGAAGGCCTGGCGCAGTTCGGCCCAGTCGGCCTCGGAGAGGTCGTTGACCTGGCGGACGCCGGCCTTCTCCAGGGCGGGGGCCTCGACGCGCTGGGCGAGGACGGCCCAGAAGGCGACGAGGTTGGCGTCGATGCCGGAGTGCGGCTGGACGTAGGCGTGCCGGGCGCCGAAGAGTTCCCTGGCGTGCTCGGCGGCGAGGGACTCGACGGTGTCGACGTTGCGACAGCCGGCGTAGAAGCGGCGTCCGACGGTGCCCTCGGCGTACTTGTCGCTGAACCAGTTGCCCATGGCGAGGAGGGTGGCCGGGGAGGCGTAGTTCTCCGAGGCGATCAGCTTGAGCATCTCGCGCTGGTCCGCCACCTCCTGGCCGATGGCGTCGGCGACGCGCGGCTCGACGGCACGGATCACATCGAGGGCGGAGCGGAAGGCGGTGGACTCGGGAGAAAGGGGCGCAGAGTTGTCGGGCATCAGGACCTCCGGACGTGGCGTTCGGCGTTCACGGTACGGCCCAGGCGCACGGCACACAGTTTCCGCTCGGGCCGCTCCCCGATGGTTGGTCCCATCCCAGCGCGCCAGTCACGGCCCGCCGGTCAGCCTACCGGGGAGGTCGCCGGGCGGAGGTGCCGCGTCCACCATGCGAGCGAGGGCGGGCGGCGCGGTTGACTCATCGGATGACGTGCGGGAGGAAGCGGGCGTACTCGTCCGTGACCAGGCCGGACGACTCCCGGATGCCGAGGCCGGCCGACTCGTTCTCGACGACCCAGGCGCCGAGGACGACGTGGTTGCCGTCGAAGTCGGGCAGCGGGGCCAACTGCTGGTAGCAGCAGGGTTCTTCCGCGACGGCGGAGGGCGTGCCGCCGGGTGCGTGGATCGTCACGCCGGCGCCTTCGCGGCCGAGCAGGGGCTTGGCGACGTAGCCCGTGGTGCGGGCGAGGTCGCGGGGGCCGTCGAGATAGGACGGGAGGAGGTTGGGGTGGTCGGGATACAGCTCCCACAGGACGGCCAGCAGGGCCTTGTTGCTGAGGAGCATCTTCCAGGCGGGCTCGATCCACAGGGTGGTGCCGGTGCCGCCGCCGTTGTCGAGGGTGTCGAGGACGTGGTCGGCGAAGCGGTCGGAGGTGAGCCACTCCCAGGGATAGAGCTTGAAGCAACTGCGGATGAAGCGGAGGCGGTTGTCGACGAAGCGGCCCGAGAGGGGGTCCCAGCCGATCTCCTCCATGGAGATCCAGTCGGTGTCGAGGCCGGCCTGTTCGGCGGTCTCCTTGAGGTAGGCGACGGTCATGAGGTCCTCGCCGAGTTCGTCGGCGGCGGAGTGCGCGAAGTGGAGGGGGGCGCCGGGCGGGAGGAGGGCGGCCTGGTTCTTCCAGGCGGCGACGAGACGTTCGTGGAGGGAGTTCCACTGGTCGGCGCCGGGGAAGCGGTCCTGCATCCAGAACCACTGGGGCGAGGCGGCCTCGACGAGGGAGGTGGGTGTGTCGGCGTTGTACTCCAGGAGCTTCGCCGGGCCGGTGCCGTCGTAGCGGAGGTCGAAACGGCCGTAGACGGAAGGGAGTTCGGCGCGCCGGTGCCAGGCCTCGGCGACGGTCCGCGCGAGGCGGGGGTCGGTGATGCCGAGGTCGGCGAGGCGGTCGTGGGAGACCATGTGCTCGGCAGCGGCCAGGCACATGCGGTGCAGTTCCTCGACGGTCTCCTCCAGGGCCTCGACCTCGGGGAGCGTGAAGGAGTAGTAGGCGCTCTCGTCCCAGTAGGGGCGCAGGGAGTCGTCGGGATACCGGGTGAGCGGATAGACGAGGCCCTGTTCCTCGACCGTGCGCTGCCAGTCGGGGCGGGGGGTGATGAGGTGGCGTCGCATGGGTCGGTCAGCCGCCGGAGCTTCCCTTGCCGCTGCCGAAGCCGCCGCGATCGACGCTGCTGCCGTGGCCGCCGCCCGAGGAGCCGGAGCCCTTGCGCGGCTTGGTGAAGGAACCGCCCTCGACCCAGGAGCCCTTCTTCTTGCCGCCGTAGTACCAGGCGCCGTTCGCCGAGGTCCTGGTGGAGTTGCAGCTCTTGTCGGCGACGACCTTGTAGCCCTTGGTCAGGTTGTAGCTGTCGCGGTCGACGCAGCGCTTGTCCGGGTCGGAGGAGCAGGCGGTGAGGGCCGCGGCGAGCAGTCCCATGCCGCCGAGTACGACCGTGCCCGAGCGTAGTTGTCTGCGTGCGTCCGCCATGTTCCGTCTCCCCGTTGATTCCCCGTTGATCCGACGGCTCCGCGCTGGGCCGGTCGCCGTCGGGCTGCTGTGTGATCTTCGGCGGACAGCCTAGAGACCGGTGAGAGCGCGTCACGAGGCACCCCGCCCGTACTCGCCTCCCCTACAGTCACTTTGTGATCTTTGGGATGGTGTGCGCGCTCGGTGCGGCGGTCTGCTTCGGTACGGCGACGGTGTTGCAGGCCGTCGCCACCCGGGAGGCCGACGCGGAGACGGCCGGCACGCGCCCGACCGGCGCCGGCGGGGAGGCGGCGCTGCTGCTCAGGGCCGTGCGGCAGTGGCGGTATCTGCTCGGGCTCGGCCTTGACGGGCTGGGGTTCGTGTTCCAGATCGCCGCGCTGCGCTCGATCCCCATCTACGCGGTCGGTGCCGCCCTGGCCTCCAGCCTGGCGGTGACGGCGGTGGTCGCGGCCCGGCTGCTGCGGGTGCGGCTGAGCGGGCTGGAGTGGGGCGCGGTCGGGGTGGTCTGCGGCGGACTGGCGATGCTGGGGCTGGCCTCGGGCGCGGAGGGGGACCGTGCCGGGTCGACCGCGCTGAAGTACGCGATGCTCGCGGTCGCCGTCGCGGTACTGCTGCTCGCGCTGGTCGGCGGGCGCTGGTCGGGGCGCGGGCGGGCGCCGGCGCTCGGGCTGGGGGCGGGGTTCGGGTTCGGTGTGGTGGAGGTGGCGGTCCGCCTGATCGACTCGGTCGCCCCGTCGGACCTGTTCACCAACCCGGCCACCTACGCCCTCCTCCTCGGCGGAGCCGCCGCCTTCCTCCTGCTGACCTCGGCCCTCCAGCACGGTTCGGTGACGGCGGCCACCGCCGGAATGGTCATCGGCGAGACGATCGGCCCCGCCGCGGTGGGCGTGATCTGGCTCGGCGACCGCACGAGGGAGGGCTTGGTGTGGCTGGCGGTGCTGGGGTTCTGCGTGGCGGTGGCGGGGGCGCTGGCGTTGGCACGGTTCGGGGAGGCGCCGCCCACCCCCGGGATTTCCCCTAGCCCTTCCCGGAGGCCCGAGGGCTGACCGGCTTCCTACTGTTCCGCGTACGGCCGGAGAACCGGTCGGGCAGAGCAGGACGGACAGCAGGACGAACAGGGGGTAGTCATGGGACCGAACGACGCTCAGATCGTGCGGGTGTTCAGCCGTGAGCCGAGCGGGCCGATCGCGGACAGCACGCTGGATCCGCAGAAGGACGGCGAGATCGTGCTGGAGGCCGAGGCGGGCGAAACCCTGCATCAGGGGGAGGGGTCGTACCGGGTGTCGCTCGTCGTGCGCGACATCAGTGACGGCAGTCTCATTCCCCTCACCGGATCCGGAGTGGTGACAGGGCAGTTCCAAGTGGCCGGAAAGGGGTGGACCGACCCTGTGGGCACGTTCACGTTCACCATGAGCAGCACCGTGCTCGGTCAGCACGCGGGGAACATCGCGCAGGCCTACGGATCGGTGAAGTACGGCACGAAGAAGCCGGGCGCGACCTTCGCCGTCAGCCCGCCGTTCCTGATCCTTCCCTAGCCGCCGCCACTCGGGCCACGAGTTCCACCCGGGAGCGGATGCCGAGCTTGGCGTAGGCATGGCTGAGGTGGTACTCGACGGTCTTCGCGCTGAGGACCAGCTCGCGGGCGATCTGGCGGTTGGTCAGCCCGGTCGCCGCGAGTTGGGCGACGGCGTGCTCCTGCGGTGTCAGCCGTTCCGGAGCGCCCACGCGGCCTGGATCCCGCGCATCGGCAAGGCCCGCCGCCGCGAGTTCGCGATCGCAGTGCCGTAGGAAGGGCGCGGCGTCCAACTCGGCGAAGCGGGTCCGGGCCGCGCGCAGGTGGTCCAGGGCCGGTGCGCGGCGGCCGGTGCGGCGCAGGAAGGAGCCGAAGTCGAGTTCGGTACGGGCCTGTTCGAAGGGCAGGCCGACCTGGGCGGCGCGGTCGAGGGCCTCGGCGAAGGCGTCCCGGGCGAGCTTCGGCTCGCGGCGGGCCGCGAACAGGGTGCCGCGCACCCGGCACACGGAGGCCAGCGTGGAGGCGCGCGAGCGCTCGGTGGCACGCCGTTCCAGCGCGGCAAGGACCTCCTCGGCCTCGTCGAGCCGGCCGGTCGCCACCAGCGCGTCGGCCAGCAGATCGCGCCAGACCATGAGTCCGGGCTCGGCGGTGAAGTCCAGTTCCTCGTGGACGAGGAGGGTGCGCAGCAGGTCGACGGCCGACGCCGGCTCACCGCGGACGAAGGCGAGGAAGGCACGGCCGTACGTCACGAAGATCTCCACCATCGCGGACTCCTCGACCACGGGGTGGCCGCGCGCGATCCTCAACTGCTGTTCGGCACGCTCGTACTCACCTCGGGCGGCGAGCAGAAGCACGTTCTCGGCGTGCACCACGGGGGCGATCCACCCCTGGCCGAGGTCGGCGGCGACGGAGGCGGCCGTCTCCCAGTGCAGGCCGGCCAAGTCCCAGGCCCCGCAGAGGAATTCGGCCTTGGCGAGGAGCGCCAGGGCGATCACACGCAGCGGCACGGGCCCCCGGCGGGTGAGCTCCACGACCCGCTCCAGGTCGGGTCGGGCCTGGGCCGCGCGGTCGGTGTACAGGTACAACGTGCCCCTGCCCATGAGGAGTTCGAGGTCCCGGGGACCCACCAGAGCGGCCTCGGGCAGGTCCTCCGCCAGCCGGAACGCCTCCTCGTAGGCGCCGAGTTGACCGAGGGCCGCGAGGTGGATGAAGCGCAGAGTCCCGCCGGAGCGCGCTCGGCCGTCGTGGCCGCGGGCGGACGCGGCCCACTGGCACACGCGAGCGGCCTGACCGCACAGCATGTGGACCATCACGTGCTGTTCCGCGATCCGCGCGTCGAGCCCGGGGTCCGCGCCGGGGGTGCGCAGCCGCCATGCCTCGTCCAGCAGGGCGTGCGCCTGGCCGACGCGGCCGGCGACCAGCGCCAGATGGCCGCGGGCGCAGCACCGTACGGCCTCGTCGGTCGCGTCGGGCAGCGCGGTCACGACGGCGGCGGCCTCCTCGTCCCGGCCGTCGAAGAGAAAGGCCTCCACGGCCTCGCAGTTCAGCCGCCCGCGCTCTTCGGGCCGGGAGGCGAGCCGGGCCGCGTACTGGAGGAGGGGCGCGGCCTCCACCCAGCGGCCCTCCGCGCCGAACCGGCGGGCGCAGTCGGCGAGTTCGAGGGCGAGCCGCTCGTCGGGACCGTAGGCGGCGAGCGCCCGGTGGTGCAGTCGCGTGAACTCGTCGTCGGCGGCCGCCGCGGCCCTGCTGTGCAGTGCGGTACGGCGCACCGGCCCCAGTCCGTGCAGGACGGCCGCGCGGACCAGGGGGTGGGTGAAGGCGATGCGGGTCGGCGCGGCGTGCGGGGTCTCCCGGAGCAGCCCGTGCGCCAGGGTCTCGCCGAGCGCGGCCAGCGGCTCGGCGACCTCCGCGAGTCGGGCGGCGCGGGCCAGCGTGCAGTCCGCGCCGAGCACGGCCGCGGCCCGCACCAGCGCCCGGGCGGACGGCCCGCAGCGGGCGAGCCGGTCCAGGACGAAGCGGGTGTACGACTGCGGGGCGGGCAGTGCGGCGGCGGACCGGAGCGCGGCCGGCGGCACCTCCTCGAACAGGGCCCGGCAGTGCAGCGGGTTGCCGTGGGTGTGGGTGCGCAGGCGCCGGGCGGCGGCCGGGGACAGCGGCTCGGTCAGATAGCGGGTGCTGAGTCCGACCAGGTCCGCCGCCGCGAGCCCGCCCAGCCGCAGCCGTACGGCGGTGTCGTCGGTGAGGATCCGGCGCAGTCCGGCGGGCAGCCCCGGGGCCTCGACATCGCGTAACGCGAGCAGGCACAGGACGCGGTCGGCGCGCAGCCGGCGCAATGCGAAGGTGAGCGCGCGCAGCGAGGGCGCGTCGGCCCAGTGCGCGTCGTCGACGACCATCACGACGGGTTCGTCGCGCTGCAACTCCCCCAACGGGTCGAGGAGTTCGGCTCCGGCGGTGAGCGGGTCGGTGTGCACGGAGCGGCCCAGGAGCTGGCCCAGCACGCCGTACGGCAGCTCCGTCTCGTTCTCCTCACCGGCCGCCGCCAGCACGTGGCCGTGCGCGCTGTCGGCGAGGAAGCGCCGTAGGAGTGCCGTCTTGCCGATCCCTGCGGGTCCTTCGACGACCACCACCCGCGGGACACCCGCCGCCGACTCCCCGTACCGTCGGCGCAGTTCAGCGAGTTCCCTCGTACGTCCCAGGAACGCCGCCCCGTCGCCGCGTCCCGGAGACATGACAACGTCCACGCCGCCCCCTCCCCGAGGCCACGGCCCCTGACCCCAACTCGGGGACCGTGTCCGTACGTTGGTTCGGGTCCAGCATCCATGGGGGTGACGGGGACATACGACGAAAGCTCCGGAAAAGGCCGAAGCTCGTCCTCGCCCGCGCCCTCACCCTCGTCTCCGTCCCATCTCCGCCCCGCCCCTCCCTAAGGCAACGCCCGGCACAACGCCTCAAGCGCCCCCGACCACGCGTGCTCCGGTGGAGTCCCGTACCCCACCACCAGTGCGTCCCGACGCTCGACCGCCGCGTCGGGGTGCTGGTAGCGGTTCAGGCCGTGGATGGCGAGGCCCTGCCAGGCGGCCGCGCGGAGGGCCTGCTGTTCGGTGCCCGGGGGAAGGCGGAGGACCACGTGCAGGCCGGCCGCGATGCCGGTGGCGCTGACCTGGGGGGCGCGGTGGGCGAGTTCGGCGACCAGGGCGTCGCGGCGGCGCCGGTAGCGGAGGCGGGAGGCGCGCACGTGACGGTCGTAGGCGCCGGAGTCGATGAACTGGGCCAGGGTCAGCTGGTCCAGCGCCCCGCAGGAGTCGATGCCGCCCTTGGCGCGGACCGCCTCCTGCGCGAGGTCGGGGGGCAGTATCAGCCAGGCCAGTCGCAGGCCGGGGGCGAGGGCCTTGCTGGCCGTGCCGGCGTACACGACGTGGTCGGGGTCCAGGCCCTGGAGGGCACCGACGGGCTGGCGGTCGTAGCGGAACTCGCCGTCGTAGTCGTCCTCGATGACCATGCCGCCGGTGCGGCGGGCCCAGTCGACGACGGCCGCACGCCGGTCGCGGTGCAGGGTGCCGCCCATCGGGAACTGGTGGGCGGGGGTGAGCAGCACCGCGCCCTCGTCGGTCAACTCCCTTGGGTCCGTGCCCCGTTCGTCGAAGGGGAGCGGGACGGTCCGCAGGCCTTCGGCCGCGAGCAGCCGCCAGTGGATGTAGAGGCCGTACGACTCCACCGCGACCGTGCTCGCGCCGCGCGCCCGCAGCACCGCGCTGAGGATGCGCAGGCCCTGCGAGATGCCGGCGCACACCACGATGCGGTCGGGGTCGGCGCGTACGCCCCGGGCGCGGGCGAGGTAGCGGGCGAGCGCGGTGCGCAGTTCGATGCGGCCGCGCGGGTCGCCGTAGCCGAGGGACTGGGACGGGACGTCGTTCAGAGCGCGCCGGGCGGCCTTGAGCCACTCCGCACGCGGGAAGGAGGCGAGGTCGGGGGTGCCGGGGACCAGGTCGTAGGCGGGGCGGTGCGCTTCGCGGGGGCGGGGGTTGGGGCTCAGGTTGGGGCGATGGTCCTCGCGGGGGCGGAGGTGGTGCTCATCGCGGGTCTGGCCGTGGTGATCTTCGCGAGTGTGGCCGTGATGCTCTTCGGCGAAGGGTCGCGGATCGGGGTGAGGTGCGGAGCCCTCCGAGATCCGCGCGCCCTCCGCGATCCGCCTGCCCTCCGCGCCCCGCGCGCCCTCCCCGACCCCCGCGCCCTCCCCGACCCGCGCACCCTCCGCGACCCTTGTGCCCGAGCCCTGTCTGGCCGTGAGCCAGCCCTCTGCCACCAGTTCGGCGTACGCGTCGGCGACCGTGTTGCGGGCGATGCCCAGGTCGGCGGCGAGGGAGCGGGAGGAGGGCAGGCGGGTGCCGGGGGCCAGGCGGCCGGTGCGGACGGCCTCGCGCAGGGCGTCGGTCAGGCCGCGGCGGACACCCGGTCCGGTGGGTTCCAAGTGGAGGTCCACGCCGAAAGTGGCCCATGTTTTCGCCATGGAAATGGACCATACTCCTGGGCTGCCCGGAACCTAGGGTCGAGACATGACCACAGAGCAGACCGCCGAATTCATCTCCGAGCGCTCCGAGGAGTACGCCCCCGAGCACAGCCCCCGCCTGAACTGGGCCCAGCACGTGCCCGACGTCTACAAGGCGATGCTCCGCCTGGACGCGGCCGCCCGTAAGGGCCTCGACCCGAAGCTCAACGAGCTGGTCAAGATCCGGACCTCGCAGCTCAACCACTGCGCGTTCTGCCTGGACATGCACACCAAGGACGCGCTCGCGGCCGGCGAGAGCGTGGAGCGGATCATCCAGCTCGGCGCGTGGGAGGAGTCGCGGCACTTCTACACGGAGAGGGAGCTCGCGGCGATCGAGCTGACCGAGGCGGTCACGGTCCTGACCGACGGTTTCGTGCCGGACGAGGTGTACGAGAAGGCCGCCAAGCACTTCGAGGAGGCCGAGCTGGCGCAACTGCTCGCCGCGATCACGGTGATCAACGCCTGGAACCGCTTCGGCGTGACCTGCCGTATGGTCCCTGGCCACTACACCGCGGGGCAGCACCAGTGACCCCGAGCAAGGTCGCCGTCTTCCGCGCCCTGCACCGGGGGCGCCTCCCGGGCGACCCGCTCGTCCTGCCCGGTCCCTGGGACGCGGCCAGCGCGCGGGTCTTCGTGGAGGCCGGTTTCCCTGCGCTCGCCACCCCGAGCGCAGGGGTCGCCGCGTCGCTCGGGTACGCGGACGGGGAGGTGCCGGGCGACGAGATGTTCGCGGCGGTGGCGCGCGTCACGCGGGCCGTGGACGTGCCGGTCTCCGCGGACGTGGAGGGCGGATACGGGCTGGCGCCAAAGGAGTTGGTGGAGCGGCTGTTGGACGCGGGGGCCGTGGGCTGCAATCTTGAGGACTCCCACGGGGGTGGTGTTCTCAAGGACCCGCGCGAGCACGCCGATTGGCTCGCCGAGGTGCGGTACGCGGCGGGTGACGAGCTGTTCGTCAACGCCCGGGTGGACACGTTCCTGCACGGGGACGGCGATCCCGAACGGGCCATCGAACGGGCCGCGTTGTACGTCGCCGCCGGCGCCGACTGCGTCTATCCGATCGGCGCCCCGAAGAACGTACTCCCGCTGCTGCGGTCCGGGATCCAGGGGCCGATCAACATGGTGGGCCGGCCGGACGGCGAGGGCCCCTCGCCCACCGAACTCGGTGAACTCGGGGCCACGCGCGTCACGTTCGGACCGGGGTTGCAGCGCGCGGCGGCACACGCCCTGCGCGGGATCGCCGAACGCCTCAAGAAGTAGCCGAACTCCTCAAGAAAACAAGGGCGTTCAGGACAGCCACGCCTTCCACGTGGACGCGTGGCTGTCCACCCACTTCTTCGCCGCCTGCTCTGGCGTGAGCTTCTGGTCGGCGATCAGCAGGGAGACCTCGTTCTGGTCCTCGGTCGTCCACTTGAACTTCTTCAGGAAGGCCGCGGCCTCGCCGCCCTTCTTCGAGAAGTCCGCGTTGAGGTACTTCTGCAGCGGGGTGTGCGGATAGGCGCAGGCGACCTTCGCCGGGTCCGCGTCGCAACCCTCCTTGTACGCGGGCAACTTGACCTCGGTCATCGGGACCTTCTTGAACAGCCACTGGGGTGCGTACCAGTACGTCAGGAAGGGCTTCTTCTCCTTGGCGAACTGCCGCATCTGCGTGATCTGCGCGGCCTCCGAACCGGCGAACACCACCTGGTAGTCGAGCTTGAGATTGCTCACCAGGGCCTTGTCGTTCGTCACGTACGACGGGGAGCCGTCCATGAGTTGGCCCTTGCCGCCGCTCTCCGGAGTGCGGAACAGCGACGAGTACTTGTTCAGGTTCTTCCAGTCGGTGATGTCCGGGTGCTGCTTGACCAGGTACGTCGGCACGTACCAGCCGATGTGGCCGGTCACCCCGAGTCCGCCGCCCCGGGCGATCGTGTGCTTGTCGTCGACGTAGCGCTTCTCCTGGTCGGGGTGGCCCCAGTCCTCCAGGATCGCGTCGACCCGGCCCTGGCTGAGCGCGTCCCAGGCGGGCACCTCGTCGACCTGGACGGTGTCGACGCGGTAGCCGAGCTTGTGCTCCAACAGGTACTGCGCGACAGCCACGTTGGCCTGCGCGCCCACCCAGGACTGCACGGAGAGGGTCACGGTCCTGGCGCCCTGCGCGTTGGCGAAGGGCGAGGCCTGCTTGGTCATGTCGGCGGCGCCGCAGCCGGTCAGCAGGACCAGCGACGCGACGGCGGCGGTCGTACGGACGCGCATGTCACGCTCCCTTCTTGGTGCGCTGCCGGGTCGGCTGGGTCACCCGGTCGAGCATCAGGCCGAGGCAGACGATCGCGCCGCCCGCCACCAGGCCGGTCGCCAAGTCGCCCTGGGCCAGGCCGAAGACGACGTCGTAGCCGAGCGCACCACCGCCGACCAGGCCGCCGATGATGACGACGGCGAGGACCAGGACCACGCCCTGGTTGACGGCGAGCAGCAACGCCGGGCGGGCGAGCGGGAGTTGGACCTGGCGCAGTTGCTGGCCGGGAGTCGCGCCGAGCGAGCGGGCCGACTCCAGCGCGGCCGGGTCGACCTGGCGCAGGCCCTGGGTGGTGATGCGGACGACGGCGGGCAGCGCGTAGACGACGGCCGCGGCGACCGCGGGTGCGCGGCCGACACCGAACAGCGCGACGACCGGGATCAGGTACACGAACTGCGGCATGGTCTGGAAGACGTCCAGGACGGGCCGCAGCAGCCGTTCGAAGCGGTCGCTGCGGGCCGCGGCGATGCCAGTCGCGAAGCCGAGGACGAGGGTGACGGCGACGGCCGCGAGGACCTGCGAGAGCGTGTCGAGGGACGGCTGCCACACGCCGAGGACGCCGATCGCGGCCATGGCGAGGACCGCGGTGAGGGCGGTGCGCCAGGTGCCGATCAGCCAGGCGAGGGTGGCGACCAGGAGCAGCACCGACCACCAGGGCAGCCACTGCAGACCGTCGCGGACGGGGTCCAGGACCCAGGTGGTGAAGTGCCCGGCCCAGTCGGCGGTGCCGCCCACGACCGGGACGCCCGAGTAGAGGTGGGCGGTCATCCAGTCGACGGCGCGGTTGACGGGGGCGGCGATGTTCAGCGTCCAGGATTCCGGCCAGTCGAGGCGGCCCGCGAGACGCGCGGCGAGGGCCACGACGACTACGGCCCCGGCCGCGTAGAGCCAGCGCCGTCGTCCGCCCTCGTCCTCACCCGCGCTGTCGCCCGCCGCGCCGGTCACCCGGTCAAGGACGACCGCGAGGAGCACGATCGGGACGCCGGCCGCGAGGGCCGCGCCCACGTCGACGGAGGCGAGCGCCTGGTAGACGCGGTCACCGAGGCCGCCGGCGCCGATCACGGACGCGATGACCGCCATCGACAGCGCCATCATGATCGTCTGGTTGAGGCCGAGGAGCAGTTCCCTGCGGGCCAGTGGGATACGGGCGGTCAGCAGCCGTTGGCGGGCGCTCGCGCCGAGCGAGTCGACCGCCTCCAGGACCTCCTTGTCGGCGCCGCGCAGGCCGAGGGCTGTGAGGCGGGCCATCGGCGGGGCGGCATAGACGACGGTGGCGAGGACGGCCGCGGGTACGCCGATGCCGAAGACGAGCACGACGGGGAGCAGGTAGGCGAAGGCGGGCAGCACCTGCATGGTGTCCAGGACCGGGCGCAGGGCCCGGTCGAGCCGCTCGGAGAGACCGCCGGCCAGGCCCAGCAGAAGGCCGACGGCGACCGACGCGAGCACGGCGACCACCATCAGCGCGAGCGTCTGCATGGTCGGCACCCACATGCCGAGCAGCCCGCAGGCGAGGAACGCGGCGCCCGTGCCGAGCGCTAGCCGCACACCGGCCACCCGCCAGGCGACCAGCGCGCCGAAGGCCGTGACGCCGGCCCAGCCCGCGGCGAGGAGCACGAGATAGACGGCGCGTACGCAGATGACGACCGCGTTGCTGACGTAGCCGAAGAAGTAGAGGAACAGGGGGTGGCTGTCACGGTTGTCGATGATCCAGTCGCTGACGTCGGTCAGCGGTTTGGTGAGGTCGACGGTGAGCGCGTCGGGCCAACTTCCGCTGGCCCAGCGGGCGTTGGCGAGGGGTACGAGGATCGCCGCGGCGAGCGCGATGAGCAGCAGCTTCTGGACCGCGCGGCGCTTGAGCAGATCGGTGGGGAGGGTGCGGGGGACGGATGCGGTGAACGTGGCCATCAGACCGCCTCCTTGGGCCGATTCGCCGGCATCGGACCGCGCGCCTTGAGCAGCTTCGTCGCCATCAGGCCGCCTCCTTGAACCGCTCCCCCGCGACAACCGCGAGGAGGCGTTCGTGGTCGAGGACGCCCAGACAGTGGCCGTCCTCCACCACGCAGGCCGTCCGGCCACTGTGCGCGACGACCTTGATCGCGTCGGCGACCACGGCGTCGGGGGCGAGCGCGCCCGGGTGGTCGAGGCCGCCGCAGTCGCCGGGGCGCATGGCCGTACGGACGGTCATGACCTGTTCGCGCGGGACGTCCCGGACGAAGTCGCGGACGTAGTCGTCGGCGGGGCTGCCCACGATCTCCTCGGGGGTGCCCAGTTGGACGACCCGGCCGTCGCGCATCAGGGCGATCCGGTCGCCGAGCCGCAGGGCCTCGCTCAGGTCATGGGTGATGAAGACCATCGTGCGGCCCTCCTCCCGGTGCAGGCGGACCACCTCCTCCTGCATGTCCCGCCGGATCAACGGGTCCAGCGCGCTGAACGGCTCGTCGAACAGCAGGACTTGGGGATCGACCGCCAACGCCCGGGCCAGGCCCACACGTTGCCGCTGACCGCCGGAGAGCTGGGCGGGCCTGCGCTGTTCCATGCCCTCCAACCCGACCTTGGCGACGACCTCCTGGGCCCGCGCCCGGCGTTCGGCCTTGCCCATGCCCTGGATCTCCAGGCCGTAGGCCACGTTGTCGAGGACCGTGCGGTGCGGGAGCAGACCGAAGTGCTGGAAGACCATCGCGGCGCGGTGCCTGCGCAGTTCGCGCAGCCGGGACTTGTCCATCGCGCGGACGTCCTCGCCGTCGATGGCGATCGTGCCGGCGGTCGGCTCGATGAGCCGGGTCAGACAGCGCACGAGCGTCGACTTGCCGGAACCGGAGAGGCCCATCACCACGAAGACCTCGCCCTTGCGCACGTCGAAGGAGACGTCGTGCACGGCGGCCGTGCAGCCGGTACGGGCACGTAGTTCGACGGGGTCGAGGGCGCGCAGCTCGGGGTCGGTGGGGACGGTGTCGGCCTTGGGTCCGAAGACCTTCCAGAGACCGTCGACGGAGAAGACGGGGTTCTGGCTCTCGGTGCCGGCGCTGCCGACGCCGGAGAGATCACTGACGCTGGTGTTCATCACGCACCGCCTCCGATCAGGTCGACAGCCCGCTCACCGACCATCAGCACCCCGATCATCGGGTTAACCGTGGGCATGGTCGGAAAGACGGACGCGTCGGCGATGCGGATGCCGTCCAGGCCGCGGATCCGCAACTCCGGGTCCACCACGGCCTGTTCGTCGTCGGCGGCGCCCATCCGGCAGGTGCCCGCCGGGTGGTACACGGTGTGCGCGACCTTGCGGGCGTACTCGCTCAGCTCGGCGTCGCCGAGGACCTCCGGGCCGGGGCACACCTCCCGCTTCAGCCAGCCGGCCAGCGGTTCGGTCCTGGCGACCTCACGGGCGATGCGGATGCCGTCGACGAGGGTGCGGCCGTCGTGGTCGTCCTCATCGGTGAAGTAGCGGAAGTCGAGGGCCGGCTTGACCGACGGGTCGGCGCTGGTGAGGAAGAGCCGGCCGCGGCTCCTCGGCTTGGGGATGTTGGGGGTCATCGAGACGCCGAACTCCGGCCGCTCGTAGCCGAGTCGCTCCGGATTGTCCGTGAACGGGATCTGGTAGAAGTGGAACATCAGGTCTGGGCCCAGGTGTTCGGGATCGCGGCGCACGAACAGGCCCGCGTCGGAGTCCATCGCGGAGTTCTCGGGGATGGGTCCGTTCGTCTCCCAGACGATGACCGACTCGGGGTGGTCGAGGAGGTTCTCGCCGACGCCCGGCAGGTCGTGGGCGACCGGGATGCCGAGCGCTTCGAGGTCCTCGCGGGGGCCGATGCCCGAATGCAGCAGCAGGCGGGGCGAGTCGACGGCGCCCGCGCACAGCACGACCTCGCGGCGGGCCCGTATCAGCAGCTCCTCGCCCTCCTTCGTGCGCACGTGCACGCCCTGGGCCCGAGTGCCGTCGAGTTCCAGCCGGTACGCCCAAGTCTCAAGGAAGATGCGGAGGTTGGGGCGCTCGTCCATCACCGGGTGCAGATACGCCACCGACGCGCTCGACCGCTTGTTGTCCTCGGGGTGGTAGGCGAGGTCGAAGAAACCGACGCCCTCCGTGAACGGCTTCTGGTTGAAGCCCTCGACGCGCGGGACGCCCAGCGCGGTCTGGGCCGCGTCGACGAAGTCGCGGGCGATGGCGTTCCGGTCCTTCTCGTCGACCGGCACGATGTTGTTGCGGAGCCGGGCGTAGTACGCCTCCATCGGCACCGCGCCCCAGCCCCGGGCGCCGGCCGTCTCCCACTCGTCCCAGTCGGACGGCAGCGGCTTGAAGGCGATCAGGGTGTTGTGCGAGGAGCAGCCGCCGAGCACGCGGGCACGGCTGTGCCGGATGTGCGAATTGCCGCGCGGCTGCTCGGTGGTGGGGTAGTCGTAGTCCAGCTCGCCGCCGAGCAGGCCCATCCAGCGGCGCAGGGTGAGGACGTCCTCGCGGCCCACGTCACTGGGGCCGCCTTCGATGACGGCGACGGTGACGTCGGGGTTCTCGGTGAGGCGGGAGGCGATGACGGAGCCCGCGGTGCCGCCGCCGATGACGACGTAGTCGTATTCGTGGGGGGTGTGGGACATGGCGGTGTTACTCCTGTTGCTCCAGGGAAGGCGAATTACTCCACGGAAGGGCGAGGGGCGGCCGGGTCGGCCCACCGACCCGGCCCGATGGCTCAGCCCGCGAACCAACGCACCGGCTTCGGCGCGAGGTTCTGGTAGATGTGCTTGGTCTCGCGGTACTCGGCGAGTCCGGCGGGGCCCAACTCCCGCCCCACGCCGCTCTTTCCGAAACCGCCCCACTCCGCCTGCGGGAGATAGGGGTGGAAGTCGTTGATCCAGACGGTGCCGTGCCGCAGCCGGGCGGCGACCCGGCGGGCCTTGGCGCCGTCGCCGGTCCAGACCCCGCCGGCCAGGCCGTACTCGGTGTCGTTGGCGAGCGCCACGGCCTCGTCCTCGGTGCGGAAGGTCTCGACGGTGAGGACCGGGCCGAAGACCTCTTCGCGCACGACCCGCATCTCGCGGTGGCACTGGTCCAGGACGGTGGGCTCGTAGAAGTAGCCGCCGGCGGCCCGTTCGGCGGACGGCTCGGGGCGTCGGCCGCCGGCGCGCAGCACGGCACCCTCGGCGAGCGCGGAGGCGACGTACGACTCGACCTTGGTGCGCTGCTGCTCGGAGACGAGCGGGCCGCACTCGACGCCGTCCTCGGTGCCGCGGCCCAGGCGTATCTTCTGGGCGCGGCGGGCGAGTTCGGCGACGAAGCGCTCGCGCAGGGACTCCTCGACGATGAGCCGGGCGCCGGCCGAACAGACCTGGCCGCTGTGGATGAAGGCCGCGTTGAGGGCCTGGTCGACGGCGGTGTCGAAGTCCTCGTCGGTGGCGCAGGCGTCGGCGAAGACGACGTTGGGGTTCTTGCCGCCGAGTTCGAGGGCGACCTTCTTGACGGTGGGCGCGGCGGCCTGGGCGACCTTGGTGCCGCTGACCAGGCCGCCGGTGAAGGAGACCAGGTCGACGTCGGGGTGTTCGGCGAGCCGGGCGCCGACGGTGTGGCCGGGTCCGGTGACCAGGCCCGCGACGCCGGTGGGCAGACCGGCCTCGGCGAGCAGGTCGATCAGGGCGATCGTGGTCAGCGGGGTGATCTCGCTGGGCTTGACCACGAAGGTGTTGCCGGCCGCGAGCGCCGGGGCGATCTTCCAACTGGCTTGCAGCAGCGGGTAGTTCCAGGGGGTGATCAGCGCGCAGACACCGACGGGTTCGTGTACGACGACGCTGTGGATGTCGGGCGAGCCCGCGTCGACGATCCGCCCCGGGGACTCGGCGGCGACGAGGTCGCCGAAGTAGCGGAAGGCGTCGGCGACACAGTCGATGTCGACGCGGCCCTCCTCGGCGGTCTTGCCCGCGTCCCGGCTCTCCAGCAGACCGAGCTGTTCGCGGTCGCGCACGAGCAGGTCGGCGACGCGGCGCAGCAGGGCGGCGCGCTCGGCGACGGGGGTGCGCGGCCAGTCGCCGTGGTCGAAGGCCTGCCGGGCGGCGGCGACCGCCAGGTCCGTGTCCTTCTCGTCACCCTCCGCGACCACGGCGAACGGCAGCCCGTCCGCGGGGTCGAGGACCTCGCGCGTGGCGCCGGAGACGGCTTCACGCCACTCCCCGCGCACGTGGATGGTCGCCTGCGCCTCTAGCCCCAGGCCGTCTGCTGTGTCCGCCATGATCGGTGTTGCCTTCCGTTCCTGTTCAGCGCCCCTGAGTGACACGGATGTCACCCAGCGGGACCGTGAGCACATGCCCCCGGCCCCCGATTGCATGCGCAATTCATGGCCGAAAGTGCGCTGTGTCACTGGGCATGCGGGCAAATGGGGCGAACCGTACGCTGAACGGTGAGGCCGACCCGTGGGGCAGAGCCTGGAGGTAGAGCCATGACCAGGAAGGCGCTGATCAGTACGCCGATCCGCACGGCGGCGACCTGCACGGCGGCGAGCGCGGCCCTGCTGCTGTCACCCGCCCTCGCCGTGGCCGACGACGGCCCCTCCGCAAAGGAACTGTCCGAGCAGGCCAAGGACAACCTCCTCAAGACCGACTCCGTACATCTGAAGCTGACCGACCACGGCACGGCCGCGAAGGACAGCAAGACCCAGCCGACCTCGATGGACCTGTCCCTGGACCGGGACGGCAACTGCGTCGGCACGATGCGGATGGGCTCCGGCGGAGGCACCCTCGAACTGGTCAAGCGGGGCGAGGAGGTGTGGATGAAGCCGGACACCGCGTTCTGGAAGACCCAGGTGCCCGGCAGCCAGGGCGACGCCGTCGCAGAACTCTTCAAGAACCGCTACATCCACGGCTCCACGAACGACTCCCTCCTGAAGGGCCTGTCCGGCACCTGCGACCTCACCGGCTTCCAGAAGGAGCTCTACGCCGGCGGGTCCGCCACCGACGCACCCCTCGCCAAGGGCGCCGAGACGAAGATCGACGGTACGAAGGTCACCCCGCTGAAGCGCACGCAGGACGGCAAACGGACGGTCCTGTACGTCACTTCGGCCGCCCCGCACCGTCTGGTCGAGGCCACGCAGAAGGGCGACGGCACCGACATGACGCTGACCTTCACGGAGTACGGCGAACCGGTGCCGTCGGCGACCCCCGCGCCGGACGACACGGTGGACATCGGGAAGTTGCAGCAGGAGTTGCGCGACGCGTGAGCGCGCGGGTCAGTCCAGGCCGGCATCCGTACCGCAGGTGGTGTAGGGCGGGCAGAACCAGGTCAACGCGGTGGCCAGACGGGCGAGTTCGTCTTCCCGTCCGTCGGAGTCGGGGCCGTAGGAGGCGATCGCGTAGATGTTGCCGTCCGCCGCGACGAAACGCTCGTCGTAGACGTGCCAGGTGCCGACGTCGGGGTCGCCCTTGATGGTGTCGGCGAGGTATTCGAGGCGGGATCCGGTGAACTGCCCGTCGTCGAGCGTCTGCAGATCGAGCTCCTTGAACCCGGCCGGCTTCCCGGTCTGGTCCGACAGATACAGCTCGAAGGACGCGGCCGGCGACTCCTCCGACACCTGATACACCTGCAACCGGTGAGTCCGGTCCGCACTGCGGTAGTTGACCACCGCGATCCCGAACTCGGAGTCGACGGTACTGCGCGTCCACCCTTCGGGGATCGCGATCTGGAACCCCTCGGCGTCGTCGTACTTCTCGTACCCGGCGGGCGGCCCGAAGGCCGACGCCGATACCGAAGCCGACGGCGAGACCGCCCCCTCGCTGGGCGTCACCCCGGCACCACTCAACTCCGATGGCGTCGGCGACCCCACGGAACTCCCCGCGACCGGCTTGTCGTCCGCCCCGCCGTCGTCCTTCCCCACCACCAACGTCAGTACGAGACTCACGGCCACCCCGACCACGGCGGCCCCGACGACCACGGACCACACGAGCCGCCGATTCATCCCACCGACGGTCGCGGGAGCGGGCGTTGACGGTCCAGGCGCCCAACCACCCACAGTGGACCACTCGCTGGAGGGCCATGTGCCGGGACCACTGCCTCCCGCCGCACCCGTCGGAGGCCAAGCACCACCATCACCGACACCGCCCGCACCCGCACCCGCACCCGCACCCGCACCAGGAACCTCCTCAGGAGCGTCCGGACTCGGCGAATGCTCCGGCCGGCCAGGCGGAGGTGGAGGCGGCAGGGCCGGAGGCGTCGGTGGGACCGGAAGCGTCGGCGGAGTCATCGACCCCGCGCCCTCCCCCGCCACCCCTTCCTCCCACCGCTGCAAGTCCTCGTTCCAGTAACGCTCTCCCCCGCTCATCTCGCCCCTCTCACAACCCCACCAGCGCGGCGACCGCACCCGCCGAGGCGAGGACGTTGAGCAGGGACTGCGAGTCGGCGAGGAGCTCGCGCAGGCGTTGGCGGCGACCTGGCCCCGCCTGGCCCGTGTCGGTGATCTCGGTCTCCGTCTCCGCGAGCTCCGCCGCCAGGGCCGTCGTCTGTCCGCTCGCCCGGACCCGTTCCAGGTCGGCTCTCAACTCCCGTACAGCCGAGAGCAGTTCTTCCGTCGCCTGGTCGCGCTCTCCGGTCGGCCCGTGATGGTGGTGGCTCTCGGCGTGGGCGTGGCTGCCGACCGCGAAGGTGCTGCCCGAGACGTTTCCGAAGCTGACGTCGGGCTCTTCACTTGGCATGGCTGTCGGCTCCCTTCTGCGGCGCGGGGCCGCCCGAGACTGTGGCTGAGGCGGACGCGGTCGCATGGCTGCCGACGGCGAACGTGCTGCCCTCGACCCGGCCGATGTTCACGTCGCCGTTGCTGATGTTGACGATCTTCTGGACGAACTCACCGGTCTCGTAACCGCATTCGGCCAGCGCGACCCGTACGCCGTTCGCGACCCGGTCCTGCACGCTGCGCAGATAGCGGGCGACATCCATCTCCTGGAAGAGCGAACCGGCGGGCACCGCACCCAGTTCGCGTACCGAGAGGGCGGGCCCGTCGGGCAGCGCGCCCGCGTAGCCGCCGGTCACCAGGCGCCAGAAGTAGACCAGCCCGCGGCCCAGTTGGGCCAGCGCACGGCCCGCCGACGCCGGGACCAGGGCGATCGCCGCCGCGCCCTTGCCGAGCGCGTTGTTGTTCCGGAACCGGTGCGCCGTACGGTCGGCGTCCTTGAACTCCGTCCGCACCGGCGTCAGTACATGCGGGGCGATCTCCAGCATCAGCATGCTGCCCTGCGTGTGGATGCGCACGAAGACCGTGACGACCAGCTCCTCCTCCCAGCCGCCGACCCGGATACGCAGGAAGTGCCGCCGCTTCTCGGCGCCCTCCTCGACCGCCCGCGCCCGGTGCTCCTCGAAGGCCTGCGGGGTGTACGGCGCCTGCTCCCGGCTGGTCAGCCCCTCCACCGGCAGGAACACGCACTCGTCGATCTCCAGCCAGCGCAGCCGGTCCCGCACGCCAGGCCCCGCGTACTCGGCGGGCACCCGGAGCTGTTCGAGCAGCGGGCGGATCCGTTCCAGGACCACGCGGTTGCTGAGAGGCCGACGGTTGTGCGTCTCGTCCGGCCGCAGTTCCACCGCGAGCACCCAGGTGTCGTACGCCGTTCCCGCTCCGCAGAACGGACGGGCCTCGTGGTACATGACCAGCGGCGCGTGCTGTTCCAGCCGGATGCGCTGCTTGAGCCGCTGGAAACGGTGGCCCTCGCCCTGTTCGGCGGGGTCGGCGGCGGCGTCCGGGAAGCGCTGCGGGGAGAGCTCGGCGGCCAACGCCCGGCTGAACTGGGTGCGTTGGGCGTGCAGGCACAGCGCGATGAGCGCGAACACCCCGAGCGTGACCCACGCGTGCCACGGCTCGGTGAGGCCGTTGATGTCGTCGGCGCTCGGCACGAAGACGTCACTGAGGCTCGCCGAGCCCGAGGAACTGGAGCCGTAGGGGTCGTACGAGCCGGAGGACGAACCGTCGCCCGACCCGTCACCGAACGCGGCGACGACCGTGAAGACCAGGAACACCGCGAAGAACACCCGCCCCCACCAGCGGAGCAGAAACGCCGGGATCAGCCGGTACAGCGGCGGCTGCTCGGCCCGTCCCCGGACCCAGGGCGCGATCGCGAGCGCCACGCCGGGCCAGAGGAAGAAGGCGAGGAGCCCGCCGCTGAGAGGTGTCCCGACCACCCACAGACCGATGACGGCCCCGGCCCACAGCAGTTCGTAGCGGCGGGCGCGCAGGGCGTGGGCGAGGACGCGGGCGGCGTCGAAACCGAGCGAGGGGGCCACCATCCGCTGTTCGTTGAGGTGGAGCTCCTCGATGACGCGGTCGCGGTAGCCGGAGTCCAAATAGGTGCCCGCGCACAGCAGCCGGGTCGCCTCACTGGCGTGCGGAGGTAAAGAAGGCAAGGAAGCGGTAGTCACGCTGTTCCCCCGATGCGTGGAAAGACCGTTGTCAGACATTCAGTTGACAAACCGTCAGCATAGAGCGACGGAAGTGGCGGGCGAAAGCGGAATGACAGGGATGGGCCGACGGATGGACGAACCCAGAACCTTTGACTAAAGTCAAAGAAGTATGAGGCGCGAAAACACCGGACCAGTGTCGGCGGAGCACGTGGCGACCCTCCGCCGGTTCAACCGCTACTTCACCCGCCGTATCGGCGCGCTCGACGACCACTACCTCGGCCAGGACCGCCCGCTCGGCGAGGCCCGCCTGCTCTTCGAGATCGAGATCGAAAGTGGGAGCGGGGACGGAAACGGGAGCGGGGGCGAGAACGGCGCCGGCGGCGGGGTCTCCCTGCGCGAGCTGCGCAGTCGCCTCGGCCTGGACGCCGGGTATCTGAGCCGGATGGCGAAGGCCCTGGAGGCGCAGGGCGTGGTCCGGATCGCCACGGACCCGGACGACAACCGGCTGCGCAGGGTCGAGCTGACCCCGGCGGGACGCGTCGAGATCAAGGAGCAGAACCGCCGGGCCAACGCGCTCGCGGCCGGTCTCCTCGACACCCTCAGCGAGCCCCAGCGCGTCGAACTCACCCACGCGATGGCCACCGCCCAGCGCCTGCTCCGCCTGGCCGCCATCACGGTCGCCCTGGTCGACGGCGCCGCCGAGGACGCCCGCGCCTGCCTCGACGCCTACGCCGCCGACATCGGCGCCCGCTTCCCTGAGGGCTTCGACAAGTCCGATCTCGTACGCCCTGAGCAGGTCACCGGCGACGCGGGCGCCTTCTTCGTCGCGTACGAGGAGGGGCGGCCGATGGCCTGCGGGGCGCTACGGACGCTGGAGCCCGGCGTGGGCGAGATCCGGCACGTCTGGGTCCACCCCGAGGCCCGCCGCCTGGGCCTGGCCCGCCGCATCCTCACGGAGCTGGAGCGGTCGGCCGTGGCGCACGGCTTCGACGTCGTACGCCTGGACACGCACGCCGTGCTCACGGAGGCGCAGGCGATGTACCGGGCGTGCGGGTACACGGAGATCCCGGCCTACGTCGACCACGTCTACGCGGACCACTGGTTCGAGAAGCGACTGGCCGGCGCCCGCTGACCCACCTCCCCGAGCAACTCCCGTACGCAGTCCCGCAACCACGCGTGCGCCGGGTCGGCGTCATGACGTGGATGCCAGGCCAACCCCATCTCGAGAACCGGGAGTTGCAGCGGTACGTCGAAGGTGACCAGGCCCAGCGAGGCGGCCAGCGGCACGGTCCAGTAGCTGATCAGGCCGATCAGGTCGGTGTCGCGCAGCACGAACAGCGAGGCGGGGAAGGTGCCGACGGTGCCCACCACCCGGCGCTTCAGGCCGAGTTCGGCGAGCTGGACGTCGACGGGACCGTGCAGCTTGCCGCGCCGCGACACGATCAGGTGGTCGGCCTCGCCCGCGAACCGCTCGGGCGTCAACTCCCCCTCCAGCAGCGGGTGTCCGGCCCTGACGACGCCGACCATCCGGTCCTCGTAGAGGAGTTCGTGGTGCACCTCGGGCGCCGTCGCGTCCACGACCCCGACCTCCAGATCGGCGGTCCCCTGGCGCAGGACCGGTGCGTCGACATGGCTCTCGGCGAGGAAACGGATCCGGATGCCGGGCGCCTCCTCGGCGGCCCGGGCGAGCAGCCGGGCGCCGTACAGGGCGGCGAGCGCGTCGTGCCCGATGATCGTGAGCGTCCGGCTGACGGTCCGGAGGTCGGCGCCCCGGCCGGGCGCGAACAGGGCCCGCGCTCGCTCGACCACCGCGCTCACCTCGGCCCGCACGGCCAGCGCGTGCGGGGTGGGCACCATCTGGCGCCCGGCCCGCACCAGCACGGGATCGCCGAGCGCCTTGCGGATCCGGCCGAGGGTGCGGCTCATCGCGGGCTCGGAGAGATGCAGCCGCCGGGCCGCCCCCTGCACGCTCTGCTCCTCAAGGAGCACGTCCAGGGCGACCAGCAGATTGAGATCCAGGCCCCCTGAGCTGCCGGAATCCGCGGATTGCGTCACACGCACTCACTCCCTGCAAAGGTTGCACTGGAAAGCAGGTCACCGCCGAGCCTACGGTGACAGGGCACCCCACACCACACCTCCCACCACACCGAAGCTCCCCGGAGGAGCCATGCCCCCGCCTGCCCTGAAACGGTCCGTCCTGCTCACCCTCTGCGCCTGCGTGCTGGTCGCGCAGAGCATGGTCGCCGCCATCAACCTCCTGATCCCACAGCTGAGTTCATCGTCCCTGCACCCCTCGCACACCCAACTCCTGTGGATGGTCGACGCGTACGTCATCGTCTTCGCCGGACTCCTCATCCCGGCCGGCGCCCTCGGCGACCGGTACGGCCGCAAGGGCGCGCTGCTCGCCGGTCTCGCCCTGTTCGCGGCGGGCGCCGCCACCAGCGCGCTCGCCCAGAACCCGGCGACGCTGATCGCGGGCCGCGGCCTGTCCGGCGCGGGCGCGGCGCTGATCACCCCGGCGACGATGTCGATCCTGGTCCACCTCTCCGCCCCGGAGAACCGGGCCCGCGCCATGGGCAGTTGGACCCTCTCCCTCGGCCTCGGTGGACTCGCCGGGAACCTCGGCGGCGGCCTGGTCGGCCAATTCCTTTCCTGGCGTGCCCTGTTCGGCGCGATGGTCCCGCTGGCCGCCCTGCTGGCCCTCGCGGTCGTCCTCACCACACCCCGCACGGCCCGCGCCGCGCACAGCAACCTCGACCCCACCGGCACGGCCCTCCTGACCACCGGCCTGGTCGCCGTCCTCTTCGGCATCATCGAGGGCCCCACCTACGGCTGGACCTCCCCGCGCATCCTCACGTCCTTCGCGGCGGGCGCCGCCCTCGTGGCGGCCTTCACGCTCCACGCCCTGCGCTCCCGCACCCCCCTTCTCGACCCGCGCGTCTTCACCTCCCCCACCCTCCGCGCGGCCACCCTCGGCACGGCCACCGGCTTCTTCGGCCTGTTCTCCCTCTTCTACGTCAACTCCCAGTACCTGCAGGACATCAAGGGCTACGGCGCCGCCGTCACCGGCGTCGCGATCGTGCCGCTGACGATCGGCATGGCCCTGGTCCCGAAGCTCGCGGTCCGCTGGTCGCACCGCCCGCGCCCGGTCATCGGCACCGGCCTCGCCCTCATCGGCCTGGGCCTGCTCGGCGCGTCCACCGCCGACGCGGGCACCCCGTACTGGACGTACGCCTGCTGGCTGCTGGTGATCTCGGCGGGCACCGGCCTGTCCATGCCCGCGCTCACGGTCGGCGTGGTCACCTCGCTGCCGCCGCACCAGACGGGCCTCGGCTCGGGCCTGGGCACCTCGGCCCGCGAACTCGGCGCGGCCCTCGGCGTCGCGATCACCGGCACGATCCTGGCGGCCCACCCCGACCTGGCCCAGGGCATGGGCCCGGCCCTGCGCACGGTGGCGTTCATCGTCCTCGCGGCCACAGCACTGGTGATCGTCGGACACCGCGACCGCGTCACCACACGCACTATCGCGTCCGGCGAGAAACGCGTACTATCGCGTTCATCCCGCCGTACCTGATCATCAACTCCCCTCACGCGCGACCCAGTTGAGGAGCCCCCGTGCCCGCCGCCCTCCTGAACCCCGTCCTCGATCTGCTGACGCTCCGAGCCACCCTCACCGAGGCCGAACCGATCACCGCCCGCATGCGCCGACTGCGCATCGAGGGCGACGCCCTCGCCGGACTCGACGTCCGTCCCGGCCAGCAGGTGCGCGTCCTGGTCACCGGCCTGACCCTGCGTACGTACTCCGTGTGGCACTACGACCCCTCCGGCGCCGTCGAGTTGTGCGTGCTGGACCACTCCGAGGGCGGACCCGGGGGCCGGTGGGGGAAGAGCGTCGGCATCGGCGAACAGGTGCGGCTGCGGAAGCCCGAAGGCACCTTCACCCTCCGCCCCGACGCCTCCCACCACGTCTTCGTCGGCGAGGAGACGGCGTCCGTCGCCTTCGGCGCGATGCTGGCCGCGCTGCCCGAGGGGGCGCCGATCTCCGGCTGCGTGGAGACGGACACACCCGACGACCGACTCCCGCTCTCCCACGCCGACCGCCTCAACTGGCTGACCAGGGGCGGCACTTCCCTCCCCGACGCGGTCCAGCAGCTCGCCCCCGAGCCGGGCGGGATCGCCTACGTCGCCGGGGAGGCGCGGACCGTGCAGCAGGTACGGCAGGTGCTCGTACGGGAGTTGGGCTGGGACCGACGGTCCGTCCTCACCAAGCCGTTCTGGGCGCCGGGCAAGCGCGGTCTGGAGTAGGCGCGGGCCGGCTCAACCGCACTCCCGCAGCCCGGCTCACGTGCAGGTCGCACCGGCCGGGCAGAAGGACCGCACCGCCATCGCGAGCGGCTCCCGCACCCGATCCGGCGTCAGATCGGCGGGCCCGCCCGCGCGGATCGCGTACAACGACCCGTCGGCCGCCCGGAAACGATGGTCGACGATCTGGCGCGCCCCCGTCTCCGGATCGTCGTAGCGGTAGGTCAACTCGGCCCAGGTGTCCCCGCGATCGCGCTCGATCACCTGATATCCGGGCTGCTTGGCGAACCCGTACCCGGGATCGGTCTCGGCCAGGTCGAGGGACTCGGCGGGCGTGGCCTCGGAGACCCGGAAGATCTGCAACTGACGGCCGTCGCCGGGGGCGTCGTAGAAGACCACCGGCGCGAGCTGCCCGGTCTTCTGCCGACGGGTCCAGCCCGCGGGCACGTCGACGGTGTAGCCGGTCGGGTCCTGGGCACGGCGGTAACCGGTGGACGGGGACGGCGAGTTGGGCGTCACGGAAGCCAGGGGCGAGGCGGGCGGGGTGGAGGCGGGCGATTCCGTGCCGGTACCCGTGCCCGTACTCGCGCCGGTCCCAGTACCCGTCCCGGCGCTGACGCTGGTCGCGGGGGTCGCCGTATCCCCGGTCGAGCCGTCGCGATTGACGTACCAGAACCCGGCCCCCGCACCCGCGCCGAGCACGACCGTGGCGGTGAGCGTGACGAGCAGCCGGCGTGCGCCACCGGACCGGCCGGGTCCCGGCGGAGGCGGCGGATACGGAGTTGGTGGTGTCCAGGCCGTGGGCGGCGGCGCCGGAGCGGGCGGGTGGCCCTGCGCGGCGAACCAGTCCGGCGGCGTGACGTTCGTCCGGGTCTCGGCGCTCGCCCAGTCCGGCGGCGGTGTGGACCGCCCGCCCGACCAGGCCGCCTGCCCGCTCTCCTCGCTCGGCTCACGCTCGCCGGAACCCGAGCTGTAGCCGTTCCATCCGCTCATCGCGAACCCCCCGATATCACCCTGGCGGGCACCTGTCCTGACGGTAGCGGCGAAAACGGACGCGGGCCCCGTTCCGGATGGAACCGGAACAGGGCCCGTGCAGGCTCGTGACAGAAGCCGTGGGGTGAGCGGGGCCGGAGAGCCCTATTGAGGGTGGCTCAGATCAGGCCGAGGGCGCGGACCGCCTCGCGCTCCTCCGCCAGCTCCTGCACCGACGCGTCGATGCGGGCGCGGGAGAACTCGTTGATGTCCAGGCCCTGGACGATCTCGTAGACGCCGTCCTTCGTGGTGACCGGGAAGGAGGAGATGAGGCCCTCGGGGACGCCGTAGGAGCCGTCGGACGGGATGCCCATGGAGGTCCAGTCGCCGTCGGCGGTGCCGTTGACCCAGGTGTGGACGTGGTCGATGGCGGCGTTCGCGGCGGAGGCCGCGGAGGACGCGCCGCGGGCCTCGATGATCGCGGCGCCGCGCTTGGCGACGGTCGGGATGAACTCCTCGGCCAGCCACTTCTCGTCGTTCACGGTCTCGGCGGCGTTCTTGCCGGCGACCGTGGCGTGGAAGATGTCGGGGTACTGGGTGGCGGAGTGGTTGCCCCAGATGGTCAGGCGCTTGATGTCGGCGACCGTGGTGCCCGTCTTCTTCGCGAGCTGGGTGAGCGCGCGGTTGTGGTCCAGGCGGGTCATCGCGGTGAAGCGCTCGGCCGGTACGTCCGGGGCGGCGGCCTGCGCGATGAGCGCGTTGGTGTTGGCCGGGTTGCCGACGACGAGGACCTTGATGTCGTCCGCGGCGTTGTCGTTGATGGCCTTGCCCTGCGGCTTGAAGATGCCGCCGTTGGCCTCCAGGAGGTCACCGCGCTCCATGCCCTTGGTGCGCGGGCGGGCGCCCACGAGGAGGGCGACGTTGGTGCCGGCGAAGGCGACGTTCGGGTCGTCGGTGATGTCGATGCCCTGGAGGAGCGGGAAGGCGGAGTCGTCGAGCTCCATCGCCGTGCCCTCGGCGGCCTTGAGCGCCGGGGTGATCTCCAGGAGGCGCAGCTTGACCGGCACGTCCGCGCCGAGCAGCTGGCCGGAGGCGATGCGGAAGAGGAGGGCGTAACCGATCTGGCCGGCCGCGCCGGTGACGGTGACGTTCACGGGAGTGCGGGTCATGGCGTTCTCCGTATACAGCTGGCGGTGGAGCGTCCGGGTGGGACGTACAGATGATCGATCTCTTGGTATCAAGAGAGATCCACCGGTCAGGCTATCGCGCATCCGGGATCGCGTACGTCCGGGTCCGATGTGGCCCGTCCCACAGCCCCCGCCGTCGTGGTTTCACGCCGCCGGCTCACTCCGTCGAGTGAACCCTCGCAACATTTCGCGGGCAGTACGCATAGTCGCCCCCGACTCGGGCACGCGAACCGTACCCCCACGGGAGTCCGGCACAGTCGGTACCCCCATGAGGCGGCCGCCTCGGTCCCCCTCTCCCGGACCGGGCGGCCGCCCTCCTTTCTGCCCTCGTGCACCGCGCCGAGGTGCCGCGCTACTGGGCGCACCCCTTCTGACCGGACGCGAGCGTCGCGCACGCCGTCGCCTCGCCCGCGTCCTTCACCGCGACCATCGGCGTGTACGCGATGGTGTCGCCGGCCGTCGTGATGCTGTCGTTCTCCTTCGCGGTGCCCGCGGCCACCTCGACCCGGTCGCCCTGGGCGGCCTGGGTGATACGGCCCCAGGCGGCGCCGCAGGTCTCGCTGTACCGGACCTCGACGACGGTCGTGCCGACGGTGGCGGTCTTCGCGGTCGTCACCGCGTTGGCGTCCGTCGTGCAGCCCATCGCCTCGGCGTCCTTGCCGGTGCAGGAGGCGCCCGCGCACTTCACGCCCGGCGGCAGGTCCGTCTGGGCGCTGGCCGAGGGCGAGACCGAGGCCTTGGTGGCCTCGTCCTTCGTGTCCTTGCCGTTGTCGGTCAGGAAGAACACGGCCGCGATGACGACCAGCACGCCGACGACCCCCGCGAGGAACATCGTCAGCCGCCGCCTGCCACCACCGTCACCGCGCGAGCCGCCGGAGCCACCGGGCCCCGCGGACCCCGCGGAACCGCCTTGCGGCTGCTGCCCGAACGGGCTCGGCGACCCCGGCGTCCAGCCGGGACCGTCGGGCACCGGGGACGAGGCCGACGCAGGTGTCGACGCCGGTGACGCGGTCCCGGCGGCCCGTGCGGCGGGCTGCGGTGGCCTCTGGTACCCGGCGACACCCCAGGAGTTGCCGCCGGAGGAAGACGCTCCCGAGGAGCCGCCGGCCGATTCGGCAGGTGCCGCCGCCGGATCCCGTACGTCCCGCACATCCCGTGCGCCGCCCCGCGAGTCCCGTACATCCCGTGCGTCACGGGTGTCGGGTGCCGTCGGCTGGGGCGGCACCGTCGGTGCCACGCCCGCCGGGCCCGCCACTCCGGGTATCGCGGTCGCGCTGCCGCTCTTGCGGGCCGTCTTGCTGCCCTTGGCGTTCGCCGGAGGCGCCCCGAACTCCCCGAGCGCGGCACGCGCCTGGGAGATCCGGATGGCCTCCATGGTCATGTCGTGGCGCATCTCCGAACGGCTCCAGGCGCGCTCGGCGAGCTCCCACATCGTGGTCAGATGGATCGGGTTGGTGCCGGTGACCTCCGCCAGCGCGACGATCGCGCCCTTGGGTGCCAGCAGCCGTCCGTTGAGATATCTCTCCCAGGACGTCTTGCTGTAGCCCGTGCGGTCGGCCACCGACGCGATGCTCAGGCCACTGCGGTCCACAAGCCGGCGCAGCTGGCTCGCGAACTCCCGTACCTGCGGATCGAGTTCATCCGGCAAGGCCCTCCAACGAGGCATTGCTTCCCCCCTCTTCCCCCCGGTTCGTGCTGGTCTTCCTCGCGTTTTCCCCCGCGCGTGGCGCCCTGTTCCGAGTCCCCGTTCTGGCTACCCACAGGGATGCGCCCACTAAGGATCTCAGTTCCCGGGGTGGGGGCGCACGGGAGCATCGAGCCGCGGACATGCACCGTTGCACGCCCGGCGGGCCACGGTCCAGTGTCCCACCGAGGCCCCCCTCGACCCCCCGGCCGGACCCGCTTACGCTAGCGCCCCCGTCGAACAACCCCGTGTCAAATCCGCAAACTTGTCAATACATCGACACCGCAGCCACACATGGACAACCCCACCCGCCTCGGCCCTATTCAGCCCACCCAGGGGCAACTCACCCCAGCGCGAGGGCGCCGACAACCGCGGCGAGCAGCAGGAACAGGAGCAGGAGTACGGCGTACAGGAGCAGTTTTCCGCCCGGCAGGCGGCCGCCGCGCTCGTCCTCGGGGGGCGTGTCCCACCAGGGCAGGGTGGGGTCGTCCTCGTACTCCTCGCCGCCGGGGGCGCCCGCGGCGGCCGGGGTGCCGGCGGGGCTCGCGGGCAGGGTGGCGGGGCGGGGCCAGGCGCGGACGGCCAGTTCCCAGCGGACGGTGAAGCGTTCGGCGTCGGGTCCTGCCAGGCCCGCGATCCGGCACAGGGCGGTGACGGCCTGGCGGGGCGGGGGCTGGGTGGCGTTGAGGTAGCGGTGCCAGGAGGACTTGCTGTAGGCGGTGCGGGCGCCGAGCGCGACGAGGCTGAGCCCCGTGCGGTCCTTGAGGAGCCGCAACTGCTCCACGAAGTGCCGCACTTCCGGCGGCAGGTCGTCGGGCAGCGGCTGCCAGGCGCTCATCACACACCTCCATGGCGTCGCGTTGTCCGGTCGGTGCGATGGACGACGCCGGACGGTCGTTGGTTCCCGGGCGCGGCCCGCTCGGCCCGTGGCGCGGGCGCGGACACCGTCGCGGAACGGTCACCGCTGTGCCACAGCGCACTGACAGCCGTTGAACAGGCTGTTCGCCGTGCACGAGGGTGGGGCGTGGCGACGGCCCGTCCTTGCTCGGGGGAGAGGACGGGCCGTCGTCGTGCGCGGGGGCCTAGGGGCTGTCGTTTGGATCAGCCCGGCGTCGCGGGGTCTGGCACGCCCATCTGCCGCGTTGTCGTCACTCGCCATGGCTCCGCCATGACTCCCTCCTCCGCCTTGCAGCTGCACGCACCAGACCCCGCTCGGCTCCGCCAAGAAGCACCGCACCTCACAGCCTGCCTGATCCAAACAACAGCCCCTAGCTCACCGTGAAGTGCAGGGTGTCCTTCAGGAACGGGATCTGCAGCCAGGGGTTGGGCTGCACCATCATCGCCAGCAGCACGATCGCGAGACCCAGCAGGCCGTACGTGGCGATGTCGGTGAAGCGGGAGCGTACGGCGAGCATGCCGACGTCGGGCAGCACCCAGCGCAGCACACCGCCGACCAGCAGGGCGACGCCGATCAGCAGCGTGCCGTACCGGAAGGCGTCCAGCGCGGTCAGCAGCAGGCCGAGCGCGACGAGCCCGAGCACGGCGAGGATCGGCCACTGGCGCGCAGGCGCCGGCGCGTCACGGGGCGCCGCCCGGCCACCGCCCTCGGGACGCGCGGTGTCCCGCGTGAACAACGGGAAGCGCCGGGTACCGCGGCGCGGCTTCCGGTCACCGTCGGCCTCGGCATCACCGGTCCCGGCGTCACCGGCCCCGGTCTCGCCCACACTGATCGCACTGCGCACGACAGCCTCCGCCTGCTGCTCGGGCCCCTCCGGGGCGTCCGCCTGAGCTCCGTCGGCCCCCACGTCACCCGTCTCCGGGTCACCCGCCGCCGCGTCCTCGGCCCGCTCGACCCGCTCCGCGGGCTCCACGTCGGCCGACCCGGCCTCCCCCCGCTCAGCCGGCGGCACTGCGCTCCGCCGCCTCGACCACGTTGACCAGGAGCTGGGCGCGGGTCATCGGGCCCACGCCACCGGGGTTGGGGGAGATCCAGCCGGCCACCTCGGCGACGCCCGGGTGGACGTCGCCCATGATCTTGCCCTCGGCGCTGCGCGAGACGCCGACGTCGAGGACGGCCGCGCCGGGCTTGACGTCCTCGGGGCGGACCAGGTGGGCGGAGCCGGCCGCGGCGACGATGATGTCGGCGCGCTTGAGGTGCGAGGAGAGGTCGCGCGTGCCGGTGTGGCACTGCGTCACCGTCGCGTTCTCGCTGCGGCGGGTGAGCAGCAGCGGCATCGGGCGGCCGATGGTGACACCGCGGCCGACGACCACGACCTCGGCGCCCTTGATCTCGACGCCGTACTGACGGAGAAGAGTGAGGACGCCGTTCGGGGTGCAGGGCAGCGGGGCCGGCTCGTTGAGCACGAGGCGGCCGAGGTTCATCGGGTGCAGGCCGTCCGCGTCCTTGTCCGGGTCCATCAGCTCCAGGATCCGGTTCTCGTCGATGCCCTTGGGCAGCGGGAGTTGGACGATGTAACCCGTGCACTCCGGGTCCTCGTTCAGTTCGCGGACGACCGCCTCGATCTCCTCCTGCGTGGCCGTGGCGGGCAGTTCGCGCTGGATGGAGGCGATGCCGACCTGCGCGCAGTCACGGTGCTTGCCGGCGACGTACTTCTGGCTGCCGGGGTCGTCCCCGACCAGGATCGTGCCGAGGCCGGGCGTGATGCCCTTCTCCTTCAGCGCCGCCACGCGGGCGGTCAGATCGGACTTGATCGCGGCTGCGGTGGCCTTGCCATCGAGAATCTGGGCGGTCATGACCCCATCCTCGCGGATGACCGCCCCCCGGTTCCAATCCGGGTGCCCCGGTGCTCCCGTACCCGAAATCCGGCCATGATCGTCGATGTTGCACTTGCACAACACATAGGGAATGCCGCTGGACAAGTAAGACGCGTGTGAAGAACGATGAGCGGCGCAGTACCGCGGTTCGAGTTCGGGGGGCAAACCGCTCACTTCATGCCGTTCCTCCGTGCGGTCCGCGCCGTCCCCATGCGCAACGGAGGAAACCAGCCATGAGTTTCGGTTCGCCGAACAACCCGTACGGACAGCCGCAGAACCCGCAGCAGCCCGGCTACGGCTACCCCCAGCAGGGCCAGCCCTATCCCCAGCAGGGCCAGCAGCCCCCCGGTTACGGCTATCCGCAGGCCCCCGGTGTCCCCCCGCAGCAGGGTTACGGCTATCCGCAGCAGCCCGGTTACCCCGGCGGCGCTCCCGGTCCGCGCGTCGCCTCGATGGGCCGCCGCTTCGGCGCCCGGGTGATCGACGGTGTCGCGTTCGGCATCATCTACACGGTCCTCGTGGTCGCGGGTGTCGCGGGCGCCATGAACTCGGCCAAGGACTGCGACGTGAACGCGGCCGACTACGACACCTGCATCAACAACGCGGGTTCGGACATCGCGGCCAAGTTCGGTGCCGTCGTCCTCGTCCTCGGGATCATCGGCCTGCTCTACGAGCTGGTGATGATCGCCGCGTTCGGCGCCACGCTGGGCAAGCTCGCCGTCGGCATCCGCGTGGTGAAGGTCGACACCGGCCAGAAGCCGGGCCTGGGCTCGGCGTTCATCCGCTGGGTCATCCCGATGGTCGGCTCGTTCGCCTGCGGTATCGGCGCACTGGTCGTCTACCTCTCCCCGTTCTGGGACAAGTCGGGCCGCCAGCAGGGCTGGCACGACAAGGCCGCGAGCACGATGGTCATCCAGAACTGACCGCCGCCGACCCGCGATCGAACCGACGCGGGCATCACGATCGCGCCATTCCTGTGCAAGGGCCGTGTCTCACCCGTCCGAGGGGGACACGGCCCTGCCGCGTCCGCCTAGTCTGACCTCCGTAGCGGGCAGGCACGGGGAGACGCACCTTGTACAGCATCATCGTGGTACCTCCGACGACCACGGAGGACGAGCGCGACACCGCCCAGCTCCGGCTCGCGCCGGGCGAACGGATCACCTTCGGACGGCTGGCGCGTGACAACGACCTCGCGATCACGCACGACGGCGTGTCCCGTCGCGCGGGCGCGATCACCGCGCAGGGCGCCTTCTGGACGCTGAGCAACCTCAGCGGCGGACAGACCTACGTGGTGGAGAACCCGGAGGGCGCGGGCGAGCACATCAAGGTCGGCCCGGGCCGCCTGGACGCCCCGGTCCCCTTCGAGTTCTCGCGGATCGTGCTGCCGGCCGCGGGTGACCTGCTGCCGATCCAGGTGTGGGCACCGCGCCACGACTATCTGCGCACCGAGGGCGGCCTGGCCGGCGACACCACCGCGCCCGCCTTCTCCGTCGACCGCACCAAGCGCTACTTCGCGGTCCTGGCCGCCCTTTGCGAGCCCCGGCTGCGCGGCGAACCGCACGCCCCGCTGCCCACCGTCGACCAGGTCGTCGACCGGCTGCGCCCCAACTGGCCCGCCGCGTCCCGCACTTCGGTGCAGTGGAACATCGACTACCTGGCCGTGAAACTGCGCCTGAAGCCCGGCCCCGAGGAGGCCGACACGGGCCCGCGGCTCAACGGCAAGAAGGAGTCCCTGGTCTCCCTGGCGCTCCGCTTCGACCTGGTGCGCGAGGACGACCTGATCGTGCTGGCCGCCGAGCGGTCCGGCCGGGTGGCCCGGTGACCGAGCCGTACGCCGTGCCGGTGCCCAGCGGCTACCGGGTCGGCGCCTGGGAGGTGCGCGCGCCCATCGCGACGGGCGCCTTCGGCAGCGTCTACGAGGGCCGGCGCGTCGGCGGCGACGGCGACCTGCCCCGCGTGGCCGCCCTCAAGTTCCTGCCCACCGGCACGGACACCCCGCGCCAACTGGCCCATCTGCGCGAACTCGTCGAGCGCGAGATCGACCTGTACCGCCGGCTGACCCGCCCCCGACTGATCCGGATGTACGAGACCCTCGTCGTCGACGACCCCGAGCGCCCCCGCCTCGACGGCGCCACCGTCCTCGTACTGGAGCGGGCGGAGCGCTCGCTGGCCGAGCTGCTCACCGCCGCGCCCCGGCCGGCCGCCGGGCCCGCGCTGCTGGCGCAGATCTGCGAGGGGCTGGCCCAGTTGCATCACGCGGGCTGGGTGCACGGGGATCTGAAACCGGCCAATGTGCTGCTGATGCCGGACGGTTCGGCGCGGCTCGCCGACTTCAACATGGCGGCCGAACTGGAGGGCACGCACGCGTACACGCCCGCGTTCTCCACGCCGGACTACACGCCCCCCGAGCTGCTGTGGGCGGAGATCGGCGAACGCGGGCGCCGGATCCGCCCGTCGGCGGACGTCTGGGCGTTCGGCGTGCTCGCCCACCTCCTGCTGACCGGCGCCTTCCCGCTGCCCGGCGGCACCCCGAGCGCCCGCCGGGACGCGGCCGCCGCCTACGCGCGCGGCCACGACGAACTCCGTCTCGCGCCCGAACTCCCGGACGCCTGGCGGGAGATCGTGCGGGACTGCCTGGCCCGTACGCACGCCGACCGCATCGGCACCGACGCGCTGCTGCGCCGGGTCGAGGCGGCGGCCGGCACGGGCCGCTCGCCCAGGCTGCCCCGGGCCCCGCTGCCGCGCCGGCGCCGGGCCGTGCTGGCCGCGGTCTCGGCGGCCGCGACGGTCGCCGTGGCGGCCCTGGGGTACGGCATCAGCACCTGGGCCGACTCGGGCACGACGGGCGGCGCGAACGCGTCCGGCAAGAACACGGCCGCCACCTACGGCGCTTCCGAACTCCGTACCGACAAGGGCGTCCCGGTGCAGTACCGGCGGATGATCGTCGACTCGGCCCACGACTGCCTCCAGCACGAGGTCTCCCCCGCCCTCATCGCGGCGATGCTCAAGACGGAGAGCAACTTCGACCCCGATCTGTCGGACCCGACCGCGGGCGGCGAGGGCGAGTACGGCATCGCCCGCTGGACCCCGAGCGTGCTGCGCTGGTGGCTGCGCTCGGACGGCGTCCCGGCCAAGAAGACTCCCCGACCGCCGCTCACGCCCGCCCAGTCCATCCCGGCGATGGCCCGCTACCTGTGCTTCATGGAACCGCGCCTGGACACCTCCCTGCCGGGCGACCGCCGTCTGCTGCTCGCCGCCTCCTACCGGACCTCGTACAAGAAGGTGAACGCGACCGGCGGCATCCCCGAGCAGAACCGTGCCTACACCACCCGCGTCGCCCATTACCTCAAGGAGTACACGCCGCCCGGCGCGAAGTGACCCTGAGAGGTCCGAGGTTCCGCGCGCGGGCGGCGTACACCACGGTGGTCGTGTCCACCAACGGGGGTGGCAACACCGGAGGGACACACCATGAAGCGCATCCTTGCCTCGCTCGGAGCGACGGCGGTACTGGCGGCGAGCGCGGTCGCGATGACGCCGGCGAGCGCGTCGGCGGCGAGCGGCTGCTGGGGGAACGCGGGCCAGAAGACGGGCCCCGGCGGCCAGACGTACAGCGCCCGCTACTGCCACAACTACCAGGGGAACACCGTCGGCCAGGGCACCCGGGTCAACGGCTACCTGTACGCCGGTGACAACTGGTTCGTCTGCCAGTTGAAGGCGGGCGAGAACGAGCCGGTCGGCAGCGCCCGCAACAACTGGTGGCTCTTCACCCAGGGCGACGAGGCCTACGCGGACAACGGTTGGGGCTGGTTCCCGGCCAACAAGGTCTCGGGCGGCAACAACTACGAGCCCATCCCGGGCCTGCCCCTCTGCTGACGCCCGGCCGACGGCGGGGTTCCGGCTTCCTCGGGGGAGGGCCGGAGCTCCGCTTCCGCCGTGCCACGCCCGTGTCGCCCGCTCGCCGCTCAACTCCCCACGATGTGCCGCAGATAGAGCCACGGGTCGTCCAGATACCGACGCCAGTGGTCGACGATCTCCAGCTCCCGCCACTGGGCAGAGCGCATCCCGTGCTCGCCCACCTCGACGATCGCCGCGCCGGGCAGCGCGGTCAGCAGCGGCGAGTGCGTGGCGCAGACGACCTGGCCGCCGGCGCGCGCCAACTCGTCAAGCAGCCCGACCAGTTCCAGGCAGGACGCGAAGGACAGCGCGGCCTCGGGCTCGTCCAGGACGTACAGCCCCGGCTCGTGGAAGCGCTCGCGGAAGGCCATCAGGAAGCCCTCGCCGTGGCTCATCTCCTCCGGGGACCCGGATATCCGCCCGCGCCCCCGCTCCCGGCCGAGCGCGTCGAGCGCGGTCTCGGCCCGCAGGAAGAAGCCTCTGCGGCGGGTCCGCGGCCCCTGGAGCATCCGGCGTCCGGTCTTCGCCGCCTCGAACCGCATTCGCCCGCCCAGCGGGGACGGCTCACGCGGACCCGCGTACCGGTTCCCGGCCGACCCGCCCCAGGAATCCAGGCCGAAGGCCTCGGCCAGCGCCTCGACGAGGGTCGACTTCCCCGATCCGTTCTCCCCCACGAGGAACGTGACCGGGGCGGTGAACTTGAGCCCGTCGTCGAGCAGTTGCCGCACGCACGGCACCGACCAGGGCCACTGGCTCCCGTCGCCCCGCTCGGCCTCGGCGACATGCGCGTAGGCGCGTTCGACGATCATGCCGTCAAGACTCTCACCCACCACTGACAACGGCAGCGGACAAGAGCAGGGGCCAACGGCAGGGCGGCGACCGGATAGCTCCGACCGCCGCCCGTTTTCCCTAGCCGTCAGTGGAAGAAGTGCCGCGTCCCCGTGAAGTACATGGTGACGCCGGCCTTCTTCGCGGCCTCCACGACCAGTTCGTCGCGGACCGAGCCGCCGGGCTGGACCACGGCCTTGACGCCGGCCGCGGTGAGGATCTCCAGGCCGTCCGGGAAGGGGAAGAAGGCGTCGGAGGCGGCATACGCACCACGCGCGCGTTCCTCACCGGCGCGCTCGACGGCCAGCTTCGCGGAGTCGACGCGGTTGACCTGGCCCATGCCGACGCCGACGGAGGCACCGTCCTTGGCGAGCAGGATGGCGTTGGACTTCACGGCCCGGCAGGCCTTCCAGGCGAAGGACAGCTCGGCCAGCTCGTCGGCGGTGAGGGCCTCGCCGGTCGCCAGCGTCCAGTTGGCCGGGTCGTCGCCGTCGGCCTGGAGACGGTCGGTGACCTGGAGGAGGGCGCCGCCGTCGATGGGCTTGACCTCGGCGGGGTGGGAGGGCGCGGCCGGCGCCTTCAGCACCCGGATGTTCTTCTTCTTGGCGAGGGCCTCCAGCGCCCCCTCCTCGTAGTCCGGCGCGACGATGACCTCGGTGAAGATCTCGGCGACCTGCTCCGCCATCTCCTTGCTGACCGGCCGGTTGACGGCGATCACACCACCGAAGGCCGACAGCGGGTCGCACGCGTGCGCCTTGCGGTGCGCCTCGGCGACATCCGAGGCGATCGCGATCCCGCACGGATTGGCGTGCTTGATGATCGCGACACAGGGCTCGTCGTGATCGTACGCGGCACGGCGGGCGGCATCCGTGTCCGTGTAGTTGTTGTACGACATCTCCTTGCCGTGCAGCTGCTCGGCCTCGGCGAGACCGACGCCCGTGCCGTCGACGTAGAGGGCGGCGGGCTGGTGCGGGTTCTCGCCGTACCGCAGGGTGCTCTTGCGCTCCAGGGTGGCGCCCAGGAAGTCGGGGAACAGCGAGTCGTCCACGGGCGCGTAGGCGCTGGCGAACCAGGAGGCGACCGCGATGTCGTAGGTCGCCGTGTGCTGGAAGGCCTCGGCGGCGAGCCGCTTGCGGGTGAAGAGGTCGAACCCGCCACTCTGCACGGCGGCCAGGACATCGGCGTACCGCGCGGGGCTGGTGACCACGGACACGGACGGATGGTTCTTGGCGGCGGCGCGCACCATCGACGGACCGCCGATGTCGATCTGCTCGACGCACTCGTCGGGCGAGGCGCCCGAGGCGACGGTCTCGCGGAACGGGTAGAGGTTGACGACGACGAGGTCGAAGGGCTCGACACCCAGCTCGGCCAGCTGCTGCCGGTGGCTCTCCAGGCGCAGGTCGGCGAGGATGCCCGCGTGCACCTTGGGGTGCAGGGTCTTGACCCGGCCGTCCAGGCACTCGGGGAAGCCGGTGAGCTCCTCGACCTTGGTGACGGGGACGCCGGCGGCGGCGATCCGGGCGGCGGTGGAACCGGTGGAGACGAGCTCGACCCCGGCCTCGTGCAGCCCGCGCGCCAGCTCTTCCAGACCGGTCTTGTCGTAGACGCTGACGAGCGCCCGGCGAATCGCGCGCTTGCCGTTCTCGATGGTCTCGGCGGTCACTGGATAACTACCTTTCGTCCCTCAATGCGATGGCCGTTGCGGGCGAGCCGCCCCACGACCTCGACGAGCAGCCTTCGCTCGACTTCCTTGATGCGCTCGTGCAGAGCGCTCTCGTCGTCCTCGTCCCGGACCTCGACCACGCCCTGGGCGATGATCGGTCCGGTGTCGACGCCGTCGTCGACGAAGTGGACGGTGCAACCGGTCACCTTGGCGCCGTACGCGAGCGCGTCCCGCACCCCGTGGGCCCCCGGGAAACTGGGCAGCAGGGCAGGGTGCGTGTTCACGAACCGCCCCCCGAAGAGCGCGAGGAACTCCTTGCCCACGATCTTCATGAACCCGGCGGAGACCACAAGGTCGGGGTCGTGGTCGGCCACGGCCTGCGCGAGGGCGGCGTCCCACTCCCCCCGGCTCCCGAAGTCCTTCACCTTGCACACGAAGGTGGGCAGTCCCGCCCGCTCGGCGCGCGCGAGCCCCTCGATGCCGTCGCGGTCGGCGCCGACGGCCACGATCTCGGCGCCGTAGGCCTCGACACCGGTCCGCTGGATCTCGTCGAGCAGCGCCTGCAGATTGGTGCCGGATCCGGAGACCAGCACGACGAGGCGCTTGACCGCTCGGCCGGCGGGAGTGGCGGCCACGGTGGGGCCCTTTCTCGGGGGAGCATCTGTACGGCCGGTTTGTACAGTCGTACGAATGCTTCGCGCCCCGGGATACGGGGAAGTCTACGAAGCGGTCGGCCGTCAGCAACGATACCGGCACACCGGACGGCCCCCGTGGGACGGGGGCGTGGCCGGAAGGTAGCGTCTGCGAGGGACGGCCTCGGGAACGCGGTGGTGGTGCGACGCGTTCACGAAGTGACAGTTCGCGCGCTATACCTGACCACTCGCATATCCGGCCACCCACGTACCTGGCCAACCGCACAGCACGACCGCACTCGTATCGGAATCGGACCAAGGGGAAGACGCTCACTTGATGTCGGACCGCAGCCTGCGACTCTTCACGCTCTCTCCGCTCCCGGCGCGGGGAGGGGAGCGTGGCGCCGTCCTGCTCCGAGAGCGCCCCGCCTCGCCCCCGGACGCGCCCTCGGGCAAGAAGACCGGCGACGGCGACGACACGAGCGGTGCCGGACAGAGCGGTGGCGGCCAGAACAGTGCCGGCGGTGGCGGGAGCGCCGGCCAGGACGACAACCCGTTCGCGCCGCCGCCCGAGGGCACGCCGGACCGCCCCTGGCAGCCGCGCCGCCCCACGGAGGGCGACGAGGCGCAGAGCGACAGCGGTTCGTCATCACCGTCCCCCTGGGGCAGTCAGTGGAGCGACCGCCAGCCCGGCCGCTCCCAGGGCGGCTTCGGTGACCGCCCCGGAGACCGGCCCGGCCCCTCGGCCCCCGAGAACCCGGGCGGCAACGGCCCGAACACGGGCATGCGCTGGGACCCCACGGACCCCATCCAGCGCCGCGCCCGCTACTCCCTGCTCTCCGGCATGTGGGCCTTCTTCTTCGCCCTCTTCAGCTGGCCGTACGTGGCCCTGCTCCTGGGCGCGCTCTCGCTCTACTGGGGCATCAGCGCCCTGCGCGCGAAGTCCCGCGCCGCCCAGGACACCACGGACACCTCGGCCCCGCGCCCCCAGACCACGGCGGCGATCAGCGGCCTGGTCACGGCGACGCTGGCCATCGCCCTGGTGGCCGCGACGTTCGCCGCCCAGTTGGTCTACAGCGACTACTACACCTGCACGTCCGACGCCCTCACCAACCAGGCCAAGCAGGCCTGCGAGCAGCACCTGCCGTCGGAACTGCGGAACATTCTGGGCACGAACGGCTGACGGACCGGTCGTCGGGGGTCGGGCGTCGGGGGGGAGTTCGTGGTGCGGGATCGGGATCGGGAGCGGGTGTGCTGGTTCTGCGAGAACGCCGCACCGCCGTCGTGGCACGACCGCGTCATGGGGCTGCACCGAGGCGCCGATACGAACATGACGGCATGGATCGTGGTCCTGCGCACGACGTGGCGCAGGGAGGTCGTACACGTACCGCGGTGCGCCCGCTGCCACACCGGCCACCAGATGGAACAAACGGCGGCGGTACTCGCCGTGGCTTCACTGATCGCCTACGCGGCCAGCGGCCAACTGGACCACCTCCTCGGCATTGTCCCGAATACAGGCGCGGACCGGACGGCAGCGGCGATCTGGGCAACCGTGGCCGTCCTCCCGACACTCACCTGGCTGGCCATCAGACACGCCCGCCTGCCATGGCAGCGCCTGGCCCCCCACCGCCTGGGCTACGCCCGCCACCACCCTGATTTCGTCCAACTCCTGGACGAGGGCTGGAACCCCAGACCGGGCCCCTTCCCCTACTGGGGAAACCCCCCGAACCCCCACCACCCTCCCCCACCGGGCAAACTCCGCCGAATCATCGGCCGAGCGATAGACGTCCTCACGGCAGCGTCGGCCATCGCCATCTTCGTCGCGTACTTCAAGGGCTACGAGGAACTGGCCGGAGGCTTCATCGCGACGACGGCGGGCCTGGGCTACCTGTCCTCAAAGATCAAGCCCGATAACTGACCGGGTTCTTCGAGATCGTCGGCGGCGACGGCGCGCGAGGGCTCGAAGATGAGCCTGCGCCTTTCAGCCCGCCCCCACCGGGCTGCGCCTCTTGAACTCCGGTCCGCATTTTTCAGCCCGTCCGGCCAGTTCCTCGTAGCCCTTGAAGTACGCGACGAAGATGGCGATGGCCGACGCTGCCGTGAGGACGTCTATCGCTCGGCCGATGATTC